>JAURNJ010000006.1 GCA_030830245.1 Novosphingobium sp.
CCATGTCCTCGATCAGACCATGGCGCGACATCGAGCGCCGCAAGAGCCGCCAGATCATGGTCGGCAAGGTGCCGGTGGGCGGCGATGCGCCGATCACCGTCCAGACCATGACCAATACGCTTACGTCGGATGCCAGGGCGACGATCGACCAGATCCGTCGCTGCGAGGATGCGGGGGCAGACCTGATCCGCGTCTCCTGCCCCGACGAGGCGAGCACGGCGGCCATGCCCGAAATCGTGCGGGCCGCGCGAATCCCCGTCATCGCCGACATCCATTTCCACTACAAGCGCGCGCTGGAAGCTGCCGATGCGGGCGCGGCGTGCCTGCGCATCAATCCGGGCAACATCGGGTCGAGCGAGCGCGTTGCCGAAGTGGTGCGCGCGGCCAAGGCCAACGGCTGCGCGATCCGCATAGGGGTCAACGCGGGATCGCTGGAGAAGGACCTGCTCGAAAAATACGGCGAGCCGTGCCCCGAAGCACTGGTCGAATCCGCGCTCGATCACATCAAGCTGCTGCAGGACCACGATTTCCATGAATACAAGGTGGCGGTGAAGGCCAGCGACGTGTTCCTCGCAGTCGCCGCCTACACCGGGCTGGCCGACGCGGTCGATTGCCCGCTGCATCTCGGCATCACCGAGGCGGGCGGGCTGATCGGCGGCACGGTCAAGAGCGCGATCGGCATGGGCAACCTTCTGTGGGCGGGTATCGGCGACACCATCCGCGTCTCGCTTTCGGCCGAGCCCGAAGAGGAAGTGCGGGTCGGTTTCGAGATCCTGAAATCGCTGGGCCTCAGGACGCGGGGCGTGCGGGTGGTTTCGTGCCCGAGCTGCGCGCGCCAGGGCTTCGACGTGATCCGCACCGTACAGGCGCTCGAGGACCGGCTCCAGCACATCAAGACGCCACTCTCGCTCTCGGTCCTGGGCTGCGTGGTTAACGGACCGGGCGAGGCGCGCGAGACCGACATCGGCATCACCGGCGGTGGCAACGGCAAGCACATGGTCTATCTTTCCGGCGTGACGGATCACCACGTCCAGAGCGAAGACATGCTCGACCATATCGTCGCCCTGGTCGAAGCCAAGGCTGCGGAGATCGAGGCGCAGGCGGCTGAACCGCAGGCTGCCGAATAACCGAAAAGCGGCCTACGCAAGCGATACGTGCCGCCGGGCTTGGCGCGGGGTCGGCAGGGGCACTGGCCGCAGGCGCTTTCGCACTGGGCGCAATCGCCATGGGTGCGGTCGCCATCGGCGCCCTGGCGATCGGCAAGCTGAGGATTCGGGACGCGAGGATTGAGCGATTGCGCATTGGCCAGCTCGAAATCAACGATCCGAAAGACGGCCGACCATGAAGGTCATGACTGGCTGCCTGTTCGTGCTGCTCGGTCTTTTCGCCGGCTTCGTCCTGACCGCAGTGCTAGGCCTGCTGCTCGTTCCCACCAGACCCGCCGACAGTGGCGGGCGCGAAATGTTCATCTTCTTCGGTCTGGCCCCCGTTGGGGGTATATTGGGGGCGATTGGCGGGATCGTCTATGCGTATCTTGGCACAGCGTCTGTGCCCACCGTTTTCCTCAACCTGCGCACCGCAGACGTTCTGGGCATTCTCCAACCCGATGCGATTGCCTCGTTTGCAGTCGCTGGCGTGACCTATTTCGTGACCGCCAACGAAGGTGATTCGAGGGTCGGCTCCGGCATCGCTGACTCGGTTCGCCTTCCGGCTCGATGTCTGCGGACGCCAACTGACCTTGATAGAGCGCGAGGCCTTGCTCGCGCAGTGCGCCTTCCACGCCGTCGAGCATTCCGAAGGAGATGGTGTTGACGACGCTGGCGTTCGCCGCAGCTACAGTCCAGGACTGACCAGAGTCTGGGTTTCAACCATGAGCAAGGTTGCACGTTGCGGGCAAATCTGGCCCAGATAGCTTAGCGCTTTATTGCCAGGACAAATGAGTTATCACTTCCGTTCCTGCTAGTGCGCCAAGTTTCAATAATTCGGCTGCAGGAATATGGCGGGCTTTCCGCGACAGGCGCCTGCACAGGTGGCATATTGCCCGCCGCAGGCATCTACAGAGGACGCAGGCATGCCCGATCCCACCCCGCAAGCAGCAGGCACCGACATGAAGAGCGTGCCCGAAGTGCTCGCCGGTGACACGGTGCCGCCACCGCCGCCCTATTTCGACGAGGGCGATACGGACCCTGAGTGCAGGCCCTTCTCCAAGCAGTCGATGCTGTGTCCGGACTATGCCCGGCGAGAGGCCGCACATCTCTGGCGCGAGGTCTGGCAGATGGCCTGCCGCGAACGGGCGCTGCCAAACGTAGGCGACTATCTCACCTACGACATTCTCGACCAGTCGGTGATCATCGTCCGGACCGGTGAGGACGAGTTCTCCGCCTTCCACAACGTGTGCCAGCATCGCGGCCTCAAGCTGGTGGAGGGTTCGGGTTCGCTGGGCGATGACGGCCAGTTCAAGTGCTCGTTCCACGGCTGGTGCTACGACGGTGGCGGCAAGCTGCGCACATTGCCGCGCGCATGGGATTTCCCGACCGTGGAGCCGGGCAAGGTGCGGCTGCCGCCGGTGCGGATCGACCGGTGGGACGGCTGGATCTTCATCAATTTCGATCCTGATGCCGAGCCGCTCGCAGACTTTCTCGGCGACATGCTGCCCCGGCATTTCGCGCTCTGGCCGCAGGCTGAGCGCCACATCGTCAGCCACGCAATGCGGCTCATACGGTGCAACTGGAAGGCGGCGCTCGAGGCCTTCCTCGAAGTCTATCACGTGCCTGCCACCCATCCGAGCGCAGGCCAGTTCGCCTCGGACAACGCCGCCAAATACGACGTTTTCGGACCTCATGGCCGAATGCACATGGTCAAATTCGTTACGTCCAAGGGGGTGAGCGAGCAGGAGCTCGTCGATCACTGGATCGGCATGGGGCTTGCGGCAGCATCGGACTCAATTCCCCGGGTGCCCGAAGGTGGCCGCGCACGGGGCGTGCTGGCCGATTACCAGCGCCAGCAATACGCGGCGCGAACCGGCCGCGACTTCAGCCGGTTCAGCGATGCGGAGATGCTCGACACGCTGGAATACCATGTGTTTCCCAACTTCGCGCCGTGGGGCGGATTCGGCACCAATCTGGTCTATCGGGTGCGGCCCAATGGCTTCGACCCGCATACCTGCCTGTTCGAGGTCATGGTCACGGCCCCGGACCCGGCAGGCGAGAAGCCGCGCGATGCCGACCTGACGATCGTGCCAGAGGATGCATCATGGATGGTCGCACCGGGCATGACCGGTTTGGGACCCGTTCTCGACGAGGATGTGGCAAACCTCGAACGCGTCCAGAAAGGTCTCCAGTCAGACGGCTATCAGGAAATGCGCTTCAGCCGCTATCAGGAGCGCCTGATCCGCAACCTGCACCAGCGGGTGGACGAGTACCTAGCGAAAGGGGCAGACGGTCCTGCCTCTTGATCAGTCCGGCATCAGCCAGGTGCCGTTGTCGACGAATACCTTCTGGAGCACCTCCTGCCCGAATGGGGCAACCCGCTCGCTGACGTCGATCATCGGCTTGCGACCGCCTTCGGGATGCGGATAGTCGCTGGCATAACAGTAGATCTCGGACATCTCGTAGCGGCGGAGGTAGGTATCGACCGGCTCGATATCGAATAGCGAATAGCGCGTGTTGCGGCGGATATAGTCCGACGGCTTCATCGACAGGCGCAGGTCACCCTCCATGTTGCCCAATGAGAACTTGCGCTGGTTCGCGAACCACAGGTCGAGGTTTTCCGCCAAGGGTCCGACCCATTGCGCAGTCACCTCACAGGCGCCGAAGCGCAGGTCGGGATAACGCTCGAACACGCCGCCCAGCACCATGGTCGCAACGAAGTTCTGGACCGGCAGGTGCAGGGTGGAGAGCGTCCACGGGTCCATCTGGAACTCCTCGCCCGCCTTCCAACCCTCGAACTGGGGGGCATTGCGCCATTCCGCCGTGGTAAGGAACTCGAAGTCCGAGCCGACATGGGCGGTAATCGTCACTCTCGCCTTCTCGCACATGTCCCACAGCGGGTTCAGCGAAGGATGTGCGGGCGAGACCCCTCCGGGCAGGGCCGCGCTTGGCAGCCAGATCGCGCGCACGCCTCCATCGATCAGGCGCTTCGCCTCGGCCAGCAGGCTCGGCACGTCAGGTGCGAGCGCAACGGCGACCATCCGCAGCCGATCGCTCTTGCGCGCCACGCGCAGGCAGAAATCGTTGTGCAGCCGGATCATGTCGAGCGCGAATTTTTTCCGGTTGCCGCCGATCGAGCGGTACATGTTGGGAAAGGCGTCGCACCGGAAATAGAAGCTGGTTGCATAGAGGCCGATGGATCCGGGAAACACGAGCTGGCGGTCTACGCCGGTCATGTCCATGACCTCGAGCCGCCGGTCCCAGTCGAACGCGCCGGGCGCGCTGGCGAATTTGGTGTTCCAGATCGTGTCCGCGTCCATCACGGTGTCGTCTGCCGCCACGAACTGGCGGATCGGCATCTTCGAATCCTCGTGCGCCTCGACGAAGGGACGCGTCGCCTCACCGAACTGATCGATCCAGTGGTTGACCGGGGTGTATTCGTGCGCGTCCGCATCCATGATCCGCCCGGCGTAGGGCAGAAGGCACTCGGGGATCGCGAGGTTGGAAGCGCTCGTCTGCATCATGTCATTCCTTGCCGGATATTGCCGAGCCTTGGCCGGCAAAGGCGGTGGCCTGTTCGCCGATGAAACCGAGATCGTCGGTCAGCAGTTTCATCGAATCGCCAAAGCGGTCAATCGTTAAGCGGGTTTCGTCCTGGAGTGTCGCAAGCATGGCTTCGCGCGCTGCCTCGATACCTGGCCCGGCCATGATCCGGCCCGGCGTCTCGGTCATGACCACGCGCGATATGCGCCCACCGCCCGTCACGAAGGTCTCGCCATTGATAGCACAATCCCAGTGAGCCAGCCATGCCACGACTGGCGAGACCAGTTCGGGCTTCAGGGTGTCGAGGAACCATGTCCGAAAGGCCGATTCCGGCATGTTCTCGGCCATTCGGCTCGCTCCCGAAGGCGCGACGAGGTTGACGTGAATGCAGTCGTTTTCACCTTCGCTTGCCAGCGCCCGGCACAGCCCGATGTAGCTGGCCTTGGCAGTGGAATAGGGCGTGCTGGCGGCGATTCCGTACATCGCTGTCGATCCGATCAGGACGATCCGCCCCGATCCGGCGGCAAGAAAATGCGGCCATGCTTCCTGCGCGATCAGGAAGGCGGCACGCGTGTTGATCGCCAGCTGTTTTTCCAGCCGCTCCGCGCTTTCGTCCTGCATGGGCATCGAGCCGAGGGTGAATCCGGCGTTGTGGACAACTGTATCGATGCGCCCGAAGCGCTCGACCGCAAGACGCACCGCGCCGCGCGCGCCCTCCTCGCTCGCAAGGTCGGCGCTGTAGGGAACCGCGCTCCAGCCCGCATCGCAAAGTTCCCGCGCCACTGAATCGGCAACCGACTCGTCGCCGCCCGAACCGAACAGATCGACTCCTGCATCGGCGACCACCACCTGTGCGCCGAGCGATGCGAAGAGCCGGGCATGTTCCCGCCCCATGCCACGCCCCGCCCCGGTGACGAGCACGGTGCGACCTTCAAAGGTGACAGTGGCTGCCATGGCGCGCAGGCCTCCTCTCTTGCCTGATCTTGCAGTTCTGCGCACACTATGCGCTTGGTGCAAGAGTCTGCCGGGCGCTTCGCCGGAAAGCAGAATGGGAGGATGCAGTCTTGGAAATTGGTCTCAACATCATGTCGACCGAAAATCTCCTCGGCGGGGACATGGCAAGGATACTGGACGTCGTCGAACTGGCGGACCGCAAGGGTGTCGATTTCGTCACCATCAGCGACCATCTGGGCTTCACCGGCGCTTCACATGCAGAGCGGGTGCGCATCCGCAACTTCCCCTATCCGCTGGGCCAGCCGTGGCTGGAGCCGATCTCGTTCCTTTCGGCGGTTGCTGCGCGCACCAGCCGCATCCGGCTTTCCACCTTCATCCTGATCGCGCCGCTGCGGCCCATGCTCCTGCTGGCGAAGCAGCTCGCGACGCTCGACGTACTGTCGAGGGGGCGCGTTACGATTGCACTCGGCGCAGGCTGGCAGGACGTGGAGTTCGAGGTCACGCAGATGCCGTTCAACGGGCGCTTCGGTCGACTTGAGGAAATGGTTTCGGCCTTCCGCGAACTCTGGGGGCAAGCACCTGCGAACTTCGCGGGCAAGCACTTCAGCTTCGAGGATTTCTATTCCTATCCGGCGCCGCCGCAGGGGCGCGACCTGCCGGTGATCTTCGGCATGACGCCAACTCCGCAAAACCTCGATCGCATTGCCCGCGTCGCCAACGGCTGGGCGGCTGATCCGTTCTACGTCCACGAGCTTGAAGAGGTCGCGCAAAAGCTGCCGGTCCTGTTCCGGGAGAACGGCCGCGACCCCTCCGGGCTGCAAATCCATGTGATGCAGCGCGCAGTCAGGGCCGCCGATGGTAGCATCGACAAGGCAGCGACACGGAACGAGGCGCTCGAACTGGCGAGGAAGGGCGCGACCACGGTCAATTTCACCCTCGTCGATGGATGCCGGACCGCCGAAGAGATCGAGCCGTTCCTCGATTACATCGTCGCGCTCAAGGATTGAACCGTCATGACAGGATCGAAACGCAGGGCCGCCATCGTTGGCGTCTACACCACCGAGCAGGCGCGCGGTCTGGAGCGCACGATCTGGTCGCTTGAGCTTGAGGCGATAAAGGGCGCGCTCGCCGAGGCGGGGCTGTCGCACACGCAGGTCGATGGCCTGATCCCGATGGACTACGACACGCCGATCAGCCTGCACATGGCATGGACCGAACAGCTTGGCGGCCATCCGATCAGCTACATGAGCATCGGCAATGCCTCCGGGGGCGTGGCGAAGGCAGCCTCGGCGATCGAGACCGGGCTCGCCAATGTCGTCGTCATCTACTTCGGCAACGCCAACAACCCCAACGGCCCGCGCCAGCTCAAGATGCTCGACCGCGCGCCGCGGGTGAAGGACTGGATGTTCCTCGTCCACGGCGCCTACATGTCGGTATGGTATGCGATGTGGACGCAGCTCTACCTCCACGAGTTCAGGCCTGAACGGGATTACTTCGCCGAATATCCGGTGAAGATGCGCGAGAACGCGATGCTGAACCCGGCCTCGCTGATGGGCTCGAAAGGTCCGATCACCATCGAGGATGTCTATGCCTCGCGCATGATCGCCAGCCCCTTGCACCTGTTCGAGTGCTCGCTCGACAACGATGGCGGCTATGCCATCGTCGTGGCCTCCGAAGAGATCGCGCGCGACTGCAAGACCAAGCCGATCTGGGTGATTGGCGGGGCCGAGGCGATGTATACCGACGGCTACCAGACGATCACCGCGCCGTGGAACGATCCCAAGGGGGCTGCAGTCAAGCGGGCGACCGAGATCGCGTTCGGCAAGGCTGGGATCACCCACGACGATATCGACGTTGCCGGACTCTACGATTGCTTCGCCATCACCGTGGTGCGCAACCTTGAGGAAATGGGC
Source organism: Novosphingobium sp. (assembly GCA_030830245.1). Taxonomy (GTDB): domain Bacteria; phylum Pseudomonadota; class Alphaproteobacteria; order Sphingomonadales; family Sphingomonadaceae; genus Novosphingobium. The sequence goes on from JAURNJ010000006.1 coordinate 7,559, forward strand.
TTCTGCAAGCTCGGCGAAGGAGCGGACTACATGCACGAGGGGCACCTGTGGCTCGACGGCAAGATGCCTTCGAACACCGACGGAGGCCTGCTCGCCAACAGCCACAATGGCAACCCGAGCGGCATGCACACCATCGAGGTCGTGCGGCAATTGCGCGGCGAATGCGGCGCGCGGCAGGTGAAGGACCCCAAAATCGGAGTCACCCTGGCGCAGGGCGCCTCGGTGCACGGCCTTGCCGGTGTCGCCGTGCTGGCGCGGGATTAAAGGACATGATGATGGAAGCCGAACCCTATCTCCGCCCGCTGCCGATGATGGAGCCGCAGAACGCGCCGTTCTGGCAGGGCATTGCGCGTCATGAATTCCTCGTGCCCAAGTGCAACAATTGCGGGGACTGGAACTGGGTGCCCTATCCCGCCTGCCGCACCTGCCTTTCCGAAGACCTGACCTGGACGAAAACGGCGGGGCACGGCACGGTCATGACCTTCTCGGTCGTCCATCGCGGCCCGCCCACCTTCGGCAAGGAGCCCTACGGCACAGTCCTGCTGGAGTTGCCTGAGCGCCCGCGCTCGGTCGTGATCCTCGGCAACACCACCGGGATGAACCCGGAAGACCTGTCCATTGGCATGCAGATGAAGATCGTATTCGAGCAGATCCCGAGCGAGGACTTCGTCATGTACCGCTTCGCTCCAATGGACTGATCGAAATGCTCCGGGTCAGTCCTCAGGCTTCGAATAGGTGAGGGGGGCAAGCGGCTCGCTCGGTGAATAGCCG
>JAURNJ010000046.1 GCA_030830245.1 Novosphingobium sp.
GCGCCGGGCGGCAAGCGGATCAAGCTGCGCTACATTACCCAGTCGAACGTGCGCCCGCCGACTTTCGCCCTGTTCGGCACCCGGCTCGACCAGTTGCCCGAAAGCTACCAGCGCTATCTGGTGAATGGCATCCGCCGCGATCTCGGCTTCGGATCGGTGCCGGTTCGGTTGATGCTCAGGAGCCCGAAGAATCCCTTCGCGAAGGGTTAGCTGCCGCCGCTGCCCGGAGCCATCCGCAAGGACTGATCTATTTCGTCACGCAAGTTCAGGCCCGAATGAAAGGGCTCTTTCTGGTAACGGAAAGGGCCCTTTCGCTTTCAGGCGACCTGTGCGCCGCCCTTGAACAGGGCGAGGGCTCGGCCTTGGACCGGCTGCCGGTCGAACGGAGTATTGCCCGCGCTTGCCGCCATCTGCGTTGAATCGACGATCCACGGCTTGTCCGGGTCGATCACGGCTATGTCAGCCTCCGTACCGGTCGCAAGCTGCCCTGCATTGACCCCGAGCAGGCGAGCCGGGTTGCCTGCCAGCAGCTCGAAACCGCGCGCAATCGGGATCACCCCGTCACGCACCAGATTGAGCGTGAGAGGCAGCAGCGTCTCTGCCCCGGCCATGCCAGGTTCGGCATCGGCAAAAGGAAGCCGTTTGTCCTCCGGCCCGCGCGGATCGTGCCCAGAGGCGATCACGTCGATGGTGCCGTCGGCAATTGCCGCGATCACTGCCTTGCGGTCTGCCTCAGCGCGCAGCGGCGGTGACAGCAGCATGAAGGTGCGGAAATCGGCGACGGCTATGTCGGACAGCATGAAATGGGCGGGGGTAATTCCTGCTGTCACCGGCAGGCCGCGCACCTTTGCCGCCCGCACCATGTCGAGGCCTGCGGCGGTCGTGACCTGGCGGATATGCAGCCGCGCTCCGGCTGTTTCAGCTAGCGCGATGTCGCGCGCGATGGCCAATGCCTCGGCCTCTGCAGGCGCAGCGGGAAGGCCTAGCCGCGTCGCCATCTCGCCTGCGGTGGCGACTGCTCCGGCGGTCAATCCGGCGTCCTCGGCATGAGTGCAGACCACCAGATCGAGCATTGCGGCATATTGCAGGACACGCAGCATGATGCCCGAATCGGCGATCCAGCGCCGCCCGGTGGCCACGGCCCTCGCGCCTGCGTCCTTCATCAGCCCGAATTCGGCGAGCCGCTCACCCTCCAGCCCCTGCGTAGCGGCGGCCAAGGGATGGACCCAGAAATCCGGTTTGCCCGAGCTGGCGGCGAAGCGCACCCTGGCCGGCACGTCGAGCATTGCATTGTCGGGCATCAGGGCCGCGCGCACGATGCCGCCGAAATGGAACGCGGGCTTGTCGACAGCGAAAGCGCCGAAATCAACAAGGCCGGGCGTGACGAGCTTGCCGCCCGCATCGTGGGTCGCGTCGCCCGGCTGGGCCGCGACATCCGGCCCGACAGCGCAGATGTGCCCGTCAACGCACCGCAATGCACCGGGGACAGGCTCGCTTTCGCCCGGCAAGACCAGCCGCGCGTTGACGATGGCGAGCGGGGCCGCGACGCTCATTGCCATCCCTCCACCTGACGCACGCCGCGCGTCAGAACATCGAGGCATGCCATGCGGATGGCGACGCCCATTTCCACCTGCCGGGTGATCAGCGAGCGGTCGACCAGGTCGGCGACGTTGCTGTCGATCTCGATGCCCCGGTTCATCGGGCCGGGATGCATCACCAGCGTATCGGGCCGGGTGCGGGCGAGCCGTTCTTCGGTGAGGCCATAGAGATGGCGGTATTCGCGTGGGCTGGGGATGAACTGGCCCTGCATCCGCTCGTTCTGGAGCCGCAGCATCATGACGACGTCCACGCCGTCCAGTGCCTTGTCGAAATCGTGGAAGGCCTCGACCTTCATTTCCTCGATCCCGAGGGGCATCAGCGCGGGGGGAGCGCAGACGCGGACCCGCGCGCCCAGCGAGGTCAGGCACAGGATGTTGGAGCGCGCGACCCGGCTGTGCAGCACATCGCCGCAGATCACGATCGACAGGCCATCGATCCTGCCTTTTGCACTGCGGATCGTCAGCGCGTCGAGCAGGCCCTGGGTGGGGTGTTCGTGCTGACCGTCGCCGGCATTGAGCACCGGGCAATCGACCTTGTCGGCAATCAGCTGGACCGCGCCGGAACTGCCGTGCCGGATCACGATGGCGTCGGCATGCATGGCGTTTAGCGTCATCGCCGTGTCGATCAGGGTTTCGCCCTTCTTTATCGAGCTTTGCCCGGCATGCATGTTGACCACGTCGGCGCCCAGCCGCTTGCCCGCGATCTCGAAACTCACCAGCGTGCGGGTCGAATTCTCGAAGAAGGCGTTGATGATGGTCAGCCCCGCCAGACGGTCGTCGTGCTTTTGCGACAGCCGGTTGAATTTGACCCATTGTTCGGCCTCGTCGAGCAGGAACAGGATTTCGTGCGGGGCGAGGGCCGAAATGGCCAGCAGGTCCCGGTGCGGGAACATTGTTTTTCCCGGGAGAGGTGGTGTGGCTGGCGATGTCATTAAAGACCACGCCATAGGAGCACTTGCCGCATGGCTCAAGCCAATTTGCCGCGGCCTCCCCGGCTGCTATGCACCGGCGCGATAGCAAGGGAGTTTGCATGGAATTCGCGCGCAAGGTCTGGAAAGTGCTGGTAGCGGTGAAGGACGGGCTCGCCCTCATGGTGCTGCTGATGTTCTTTGGCCTGCTCTATGCTGCCCTTTCGGCGCGGCCCGGTGCAGCGGCGGTGCAGGAAGGGGCTCTGCTACTCAAGCTCGATGGCTTCGTGGTCGAAGAGCCCAGCGCACCCGATCCGTTGACCCTGCTCATGGCGCAGCAGGCCCCTGTCGGGGAACATCGCGCGCGTGACGTGGTGCGCGCCTTGCGTACAGCTGCCGAGGATGATCGCATCAAGGTGGTTGCGCTCGACCTGTCGGGCTTCCTTGGCGGTGGCCAGGTCCATCTCCAGGACATCGGCGAGGCAATCGACGGCGTGCGCAAATCGGGCAAGAAGGTGTTCGCCTTCGGGATCGCCTATCTTGACGATGCCATGCTGATCGCTGCCCATGCCGACGAGGTTTGGGTCGATCCACAGGGCGGCGCCTTCATCACCGGTCCGGGCAGCAGTCACCTCTACTATGCCGGACTCCTCGAAAAGCTGAAGGTAAAGGCCAACGTGTTCCGCGTCGGCACGTTCAAGAGCGCGGTCGAACCCTACATGCTCAGCGGCCCGTCCGAAGCCTCGCGTCGCGCCGACGAAGCCTTGTACGGCGCCTTGTGGCAGACGTGGCAGGCCGATTTCCGCAAGGCGAGGCCCAAGGTGGATATCGCCCGCGTCACGCGCCAGACGGCCGACTGGCTCGCCGCATCGGGCAATGATTCGGCCAAGGCAGCCAAGGCAGCGGGAATGGTCGACCGGATAGGCACGATCAGCGATTTCAACCTTCGGCTGCGTGAAGTTGCCGGGGAAGACCCGCGCGACGACAGCTTTGCTTCCTATGCCCATACCGACATGGCGGACTGGCTGGCCGCCAACCCCGAAGACCAGCATGGCAAGGCCATTGGCGTCGTCACGATCGCGGGCGAGATCGTCGATGGCGAGGCGGGGCCGGGCGTTGCCGGGTCAGAGCGGATCGTTGCCGCGCTAGAGGATGCTCTGGCGGACGACGATCTTGCCGCGCTGGTGGTGCGAGTCGATTCGCCGGGCGGATCGCTGATGGCTTCCGAACACATTCGCCGGGCGCTGCTTCGATTCAAGAGCAGGAAGGTGCCAATTGTCGTTTCGATGGCGAATCTTGGCGCAAGCGGCGGCTATTGGGTTTCCACGCCTGCCTCGCGCATCTTCGCCGAGCCGGGCACGATTACCGGCTCCATCGGTGTGTTCGCGGTTTTGCCGTCATTTGGCGAGGCGCTCGGCCAGCTCGGCGTCACCGAGGACGGGGTTAAGACCACGCCGCTGACCGGGGAGCCGGACATTGTCGGCGGTTTCTCGCCCGAGATGTCCGCGATCATGCAGGCGAGAGTAGAAAGCAGCTATCGCGAATTCACGTCGCTGGTCGCGAAATCGCGCGGCATTTCGGTGGCGCGTGCGCCGGATTGGGCCGAAGGCAGGCCCTGGGATGGCGGTTCCGCGCGACAGCTTGGCCTTGTCGACCAGTTCGGCGGGCTCGACGATGCGCTTGCCCACGCCGCCAGGCTGGCCAAGCTGGAGGGAGGAGACTGGCACGCCCGGTATATCGGCGAGCAACCGGCTTCCGGGCTGGGCGCGATCCTGTCGCGCCTCGGGGCTTCGGCAAAGGCGGGCGCGGGCGGCGATTTCATCTCGGCGGTCGCCATGCGGCAAGATCGCCTGATTGCGCGGATCGAGGCTTCGCTTCGCCGTCTTGTCGATGGGCGCGGCGTGCAGGCAATGTGCGTCGAATGTCCGGCGCTCGGTTTTGCACCGTCCCAACCGGAAAATGGCGCGGGCCGCAGCCTGCTGATGCTGCTGCTGAGTGCTACAACGGGATAGGTTGCTCGTCGGGACTCGTGCCGGGCTCGTCAATGTCCGGTCCGATGTCGGGGGCTTCGTCGGGTGCGGGTTGCGGTGCCGGGTCGGGTGTCATGGGCGGCGCTTCGGTCGGTGCGATCGGTTCGACGCGATCCGGAGGTGTTTCGGGCTGGGTTGCCATGGCGGAATGCCTTTCATTCGGTGCTAACCATCAATCTGGCTATGGCGAGCCCTGGTCGCAAGCGCCATGCTTGCCCTTTTCCGTGCTTGCTTCTAAGGGCACGCACTTGGTTTTTCCGGTCGTCTGTGCGGCCGAGCTGGCTGAGCAATATCCGCGGGCGTGGCGGAACTGGTAGACGCAGCAGGTTTAGGTCCTGCCATCGCAAGATGTGGGGGTTCGAGTCCCTTCGCCCGCACCAGCCAGCCCGCCGCCGGATAGAGTGACGCCAAAGTTGGCAAAGAAGGTTTAGTTCGAAATGCAGATTGTCGAGACCACCAACCAGGGCCTCAAGCGCGCCTACACCGTAACCATTTCCGCCAAGCAGATCTCGGCGCAGATCGAAGGCGAGGTGCAGCGCCTTGCCCCGCAGATCCGCATGCCCGGTTTCCGTCCCGGCAAGGTGCCTGCGAATCTCATCCGCAAGATGCATGGACCGTCGCTGCATCAGGATGCGCTGAATTCCTCCATCCGCGAGGCGATGGACAAGCTGATTGGCGACAATGAACTGCGCCCGGCCATGCAGCCGCAGATCGAGCTTGGCGAAGATTACGAAGAAGGCAAGGACGCGCAGCTTTCGGTCAGCCTCGAAGTGCTGCCGAAGATCGAGGCGCCGAGCACCGAGGGTCTCAAGATCGAAAAGCTCATTGTGCCTGTCGCCGAAGCGCAGGTCGACGAGGCGATCGAGCGGATCGCTGCCGGGTCCAAGAATTTTGTCGACGCCAAGAAGGGCAAGAAGGCCGAGAATGGCGATCAGATCCTCGTTGATTTCGTCGGCAAGCTGGACGGCGAAGTGTTCGAAGGCGGATCGGCCGAGGATGCGGCGATCGAGCTGGGCGCGAACCGCTTCATTCCCGGCTTCGAAGAGCAGCTTGTCGGGGTCAAGTCAGGAGAGGAGCGGACCATCACCGTGACTTTCCCCGAGGACTATCCGGCGGAAAACCTGAAGGGCAAGGAAGCGTCGTTCGACGTCGACGTGACCGAAGTGCGGGCGCCGGGCGCGGTCGAGATCGACGATGCCTTCGCCAAGGGGCTGGGCGCCGAGGATCTTCCCGCGCTCAAGGGCATGATCCGCGAGCAGATCGGCTCGGAATACCAGCAGATCTCCCAGGGCCGTCTCAAGC
>JAURNJ010000047.1 GCA_030830245.1 Novosphingobium sp.
AGGAACAGGTGCCGCAATGGCTGTCCCCAAGAGAAAAGTAAGTCCTTCGCGCAGGGGCATGCGCCGCAGCCACGACGCGCTCAAGCCCGAGGCCTATCACGAATGCCCGAATTGTGGCGAGTTGAAGCGGCCACACAATCTGTGCGGCGCCTGCGGTCACTACAATGGTCGCGAGATCATCGAGGTCGGACTCTGAGTCCGGCTGAAGCAGGGAAAACTCCATGAGCTTGCCGCGTATCGCCGTCGACGCGATGGGCGGTGATGACGGGGTGCGCGTGATGATCGAGGGCGCGGCTCTTGCCAGGCGCCGCCACGACCGCTTCAAGTTCCTGCTGGTCGGCGATGAGACCCGCATCAAGGCGGCGCTCGACAATCACCCGAACATGCGCGGCGCCTCGGAAATCCTGCGTTCGGAAGATGTCATAACGGGCGAGGAAAAGCCTAGCCAGGCACTTCGCCGGTCGAAAACGACATCGATGGGCATGGCCATACAGGCGGTTAAGTCTGGCGAGGCGGGAGCTGCAGTCAGTGCCGGCAACACCGGCGCGCTCATGGCGATCGCCAAGCTCGCCTTGCGCACCATGCCGGGTATCGACCGGCCTGCGCTTGCCGCGCTGCTGCCGACGCTTGGTGATAACGACGTGGTCATGCTCGACCTCGGCGCCAACACCGAATGCGATGCACGCAACCTCGTGCAATTCGCGGTGATGGGTGCGGCCTATTCTCGGGTCGTTACCGGGCGCGATGCGCCGCGGGTCAGGCTGCTCAATATCGGTACCGAGGAAACAAAGGGTACGGACAGCCTCCGGGTCGCTGCCGCCGAACTCAAGGAAGCGGCCGCTTCGCTGTCGATTTCCTTCGACGGGTTCACCGAAGCCGACAAGCTTTGCCAAGGCGACGTCGATGTGGTGGTCACTGACGGATTCTCGGGAAATATCGCACTCAAATCGGTGGAGGGGACAGCGCGATTCGTCGCCGACCTGTTGAGGCGCAGCTTTTCCAGTTCGCTACGTTCAAAATTCGGGTTTCTAATCTCGCGTCCGGCGACGGAATTGCTCAAGCATCATCTCGACCCCAACAATCACAATGGCGCGGTATTTCTCGGTCTCAACGGGATTGTGGTAAAGAGCCACGGCAGCGCAAGTGCCGCTGGCGTCGCCAACGCAGTTGCGGTTACGGCGAGGCTGCTGGAGGAAAATGTGACCGAACGGATTACCGCCGACCTTGCCCGGGTAGGTGAGGACGGTTTGAAAATGACGCTCTCCGCTGATGAGGACCATAGCTGATGCGCCGCTCGGTCCTGATCGGCACCGGATCGGCGCTGCCGAAGCGTGCCGTTGGCAATGAAGAACTCGCGAGGCAAGTCGATACCAGCGACGAATGGATCGTGGAACGTACCGGGATCCGCAATCGTTACATTGCCGCACAGGATGAAACCACGGCCAGCCTGGCCACTGATGCGGCGAAAAAGGCGATAGAGGCGGCTGGGATCGACGCGACTTCAATCGATCTCATCGTGCTGGCCACGGCGACACCCAACCAGACCTTCCCGGCAACGGCAACGATCGTCCAGGATGCTCTCGGCTGCAATGGCGGCGTTGCCTTCGACGTCGCCGCCGTCTGCTCCGGATTCCTCTATGCGCTGGGCGTGGCTGATTCGATGCTGCGAAGCGGCATGGCTTCGCGGGCGCTGGTTATCGGGTCGGAAACATTCAGCCGGATCCTCGACTGGGAAGACCGGGCAACCTGTGTGCTGTTCGGCGACGGGGCAGGGGCTGTGGTGCTGGAAGCACATGAGCAGGCCGATGGCGAAGAGCGAGGCGTTCTCGTCACTCGACTGCACGCCGATGGCGCGCATAACGAGCTTCTCCATGTAGACGGCGGCCCCTCGACGACGGGAACGGTCGGCAAGGTCAGGATGAAGGGGCGCGAGGTTTTTAGGCACGCGGTCGTCAATCTCTCCGATGTCCTCAACGAAGTGCTCGATGAGGCGGGCCTCACGACCGAGGACATCGATTGGCTGGTGCCGCACCAGGCGAATGCCCGGATTCTGGAGGCAACCGGCCGCAAGCTGAATTTGCCTGCCGAAAAGGTCGTCATCACCGTCGATCAGCACGCCAATACTTCGGCGGCCTCCGTTCCACTCGCGCTCGATGCCGCGGTCCGGGATGGACGAATCCGGGAAGGTGATCTTGTCATGCTGGAGGCCATGGGTGGCGGTTTCGCCTGGGGCGCCAGCCTGGTCAGGATGTAGCCCGCACCTGCCTGCAGCTTTTCTCAGGTTAAAGAATTGCCTTTTCCCGAATTCAACGTAATATGCAGCAGGGTTCGTGATTTGGGACGGGGGGGTAGTATGAGCTCCAATGGAACGCTTACGCGTGCGGCGATAGCCGATGCTATCCACAGGAAGCTGGGAATTTCCCGGGCGGAATCCTTGGCTATGGTCGAGTCCATTGTCGATCACGTCTGCGATGCGCTTGCGAATGGCGAGAATGTCAAGATTTCCGGATTTGGAACCTTCCTCTTGCGTGACAAGACCGAACGTGTGGGCCGCAATCCCAAGACCGGGGTGGAAGTGCCGATCACGCCGCGCCGGGTCCTGACCTTCCGCGCGAGCCAGATGCTCAAGGATCGTGTCGCCGGGCAATGACGAACGGCGGTCCGGATCTTCCGCAATTCGACGATGGCAAGGCCCCCGACGCCTTGCGCACCATAGGCGAGGTGGCAAAGGCGCTGAAGATACGCCAGCATGTCCTTCGCTACTGGGA
>JAURNJ010000048.1 GCA_030830245.1 Novosphingobium sp.
CGGAGAATCGCAATCCGCCCGCCGGTGCTCAGGTGTTCCAGCCAATTGCTGCACAGGAAACAGATTTCGCAGAAGCCGGTCAAGCGGACGAGCCGGAAGCGCAAGCGGCCGTCGACGACGTTCTTGCCGCTGCCGCTTACATGCCGACCGACGAGCCGCAGAAGATCATGGCCGATCTGCCGCCAGCCGATGAAGCACCGTTCATGAAGCCGGAAACCGTCGATTTCAGCTCGCCCGAACGACCGCCCTTCGCAATTCCAGAGGGTTATCAGTCCAGCTCCCCTGCTGTTGCCGCACCGGACGAGGAGGCAGCTGCAAACGTGCCCGCCTTCGAACCGGATCCGGTTTCATCGGAAGATTCGTCCCTGCCAAGACTAGGCGACGATTCGTTCGAGCCACTGCTCGCGCGGGTGCGTCCAGGCTCGATCTTCGACCGGAAGCCCGCCCCCTCGCTGTTCGCACAGCCGCACCAGGCTCAGGTTTCGAATGTCAAATGGGACAGCCCGATCGTCGACACGCCTGATCAGGCTGTCGAAATAGCCGCGTCGCTGGAGCAGCGGCCAGCGCCGGAACCTCAGGCGGCTCCTGTGTCGGAACCAGGCTCCACCGTGGCGGCGGAGCGGATCGCTTCGGCGTCGTTAGACGAGCTGTCGCACGTCGAACTGCTGGAACGCCTTGCGCTTTCGATGCGCCGCAAGCGGTCGCAGGCGGAAACCGAAAAACCCGAAGCACCCCGGCTGGCCGAGTCCCTGCCGGCGGAATCAGCGGCTGATGTGCCGCCCGTGATTGCGCCGCCGGTGCCCCACATTCCCGATGTCTTGCGTCCGGTAGGCCTCGACGACGAGGATGACGGCGACCTTCTGCCTGCATTTGTGCCGCCGCGTCATTTCGTCCAGCCGGCAGGCGCCGACGCGCCTGCTCCTGCATATGAGGCAAGGCAAGTCTTCGCGGCTGATCTTTCCAGCGCGCCTGAACCGGCTGCGGCAGAGAGCATCGATGAAGGCTACAGTTCGCTGCTGAGCCTGTCGCGGCCTGGCGTGGGCGTCCAGCGGTTCGTCCGCATCGAGGAACCGGCATCGCCGTCCGGTGAAATCGAGCCGGTCGTGATCTTTCCCGGCAAGGAGCCGGGCGCTACCTTGCAGCCTGCCGCAAACGTGCAGGCTGTCGCCAGCGCCCAGCGCGATCCGGACGAAACCGACCGCGCACTGCGCACTGCGCTTGCCAATCTCCAGCGGATGAGCGGCGCGGCCTGATTTTCGCAGGTCTGTTGCAGCCAATCCAGCCCGCGCCCGACTGGTTGAAGTGCCAACCGCCTTCGCGGTTGCAAAAATACCTGCCTGTTGCCATGGAGAAGCCTCGGCTTCCCGCGCCGTTTTGCGGCGCGGCGATTCGCGTCTCTTGGCGTGAGAGCCGTTCGGCCGATCGCCAGCAACAGACAGGATGAGTTATAGATGGGATTTCCGGAGCCCCAGGGCCTCTACGACGCGCGTAACGAGCACGATTCCTGCGGTGTGGGCTTTGTCGCACATATCAAGGGCGAGAAAAGTCACGCAATTGTCATCCAGGCGCTGGAAATTCTTCGCAACCTCGATCATCGCGGCGCGGTCGGTGCTGACCCCCTGATGGGCGACGGCGCGGGCATTCTTATCCAGATGCCCGACAGGCTGCTGCGCAAATGGGCCGATGGCGAAGGGCTGAGCCTGCCTGCGCCCGGCGACTATGCCGTGGCCATGTGCTTCCTGCCGCAGGACGAGGCCAGCCGCGATCTTGTTATCGGCAAGCTGGAAAAGTTCACCGCCAAGGAAGGCCAGATCGTGCTCGGCTGGCGCGACGTGCCGACCACGCTCGACGGGCTTGGCAAGGCCGTGATCGCCTCGATGCCGGTGGTCCGGCAATTCTTCGTGGGTCGCGGCGACAACTGCCCCGATCAGGACGCTTTCGAGCGCAAGCTGCTCGCGATCCGCAAGCAGACCCAGAACCCGCTCGCGGAACTCGCCGAAAAGCACGAGCTTCCCGGCCTGACCGAAATGTACATGCCGAGCTTCTCCAGCCGGACCATCGTCTACAAGGGCCTGCTGCTGGCGACCCAGGTTGGAAGCTTCTATGACGACCTGCGCGATCAGGATTGCGTTTCCGCGCTAGGCCTCGTTCACCAGCGTTTCTCGACCAACACGTTCCCCAGCTGGAAGCTGGCGCACCCCTATCGCTTCGTGGCCCACAACGGCGAGATCAACACCGTTCGCGGCAACGTGAACTGGATGAACGCGCGCCGCCGCACCATGGAATCGGACCTGCTCGGCGCGGATCTCGACAAGATGTGGCCGCTGATCCCGCATGGCCAGTCCGACACCGCCTGCCTCGACAATGCCTTCGAGCTGCTGGTTGCAGGCGGATACAGCCTTGCCCATGCCATGATGATGCTCATCCCGGAGGCATGGGCGGGCAATCCGCTGATGTCGCCCGAGCGTCGCGCTTTCTACGAGTATCACGCCGCGCTGATGGAACCATGGGACGGCCCTGCCGCCGTGGCCTTTACCGATGGACGCCAGATCGGCGCCACGCTTGACCGCAACGGCCTGCGCCCCGCGCGCTTCTGCGTCACCGACGACGACCTGTGCATCATGGCTTCGGAGAGCGGCGTGCTGCCGATCAAGGAAGACAACATCGTGCGCAAGTGGCGGCTCCAGCCGGGCCGCATGCTGCTGATCGACTTCGATCAGGGACGCATCATCGAGGACGAAGAGCTCAAGACGCAGCTGGCTGGCGAGGCACCTTATCAGGACTGGCTCGACAAGGCGCAGTACATGCTCAAGGACCTCGACGTGATCGAGCCGGAGCTGGCCGCCCTTCCGGTCACCACGACCACCCTGCTCGATCGCCAGCAGGCCTTCGGTTACACCCAGGAAGACATCAGCCGCTTCCTTGAGCCGATGGCGCAGGAAGCCGACGATCCGATCGGTTCGATGGGCACTGATACGCCGATCCCGGTGCTTTCGAAGCGCCCGCGCCTGCTCTACGATTATTTCAAGCAGAACTTCGCGCAGGTCACCAATCCGCCGATTGACCCGATCCGCGAAGAGCTGGTGATGAGCCTCGTCTCGATGATCGGCCCGCGCCCGAACCTGCTCGGCCACGATGCGGGCAGCCACCGGCGGCTCGAAGTCGAACAGCCGATCCTGACTGATCGCGACATTGCCAAGATCCGTTCGGTCGAGGCCGCGCTCGATGGCGCGTTCCGCACCGAAACGCTCGACATCACCTGGCCTACTGAAGTGGGTGCCAAGGGCCTTGAATATGCGCTCAAGGACGTGTGCCTGGCAGCGACCGAGGCAGTGCTTGCCGACAGGAACATCCTGATCCTTTCGGACCGCGCGCAAGGGCCGGATCGCATCGCCATTCCGGCGGCGTTGGCCACGGCGGCGGTGCACCACCACCTCGTCCGCCAGGGCTTGAGGATGCAGACCGGACTGGTTGTAGAGACCGGCGAGGCGCGCGAGGTGCACCATTTCTGCGTGCTCGCGGGATATGGCGCGGAAGCGATCAACCCTTACGTGGCGCTCGAAACGCTGGAAGACATCCGCGTGCGCAAGGAGTTGCCAGTCAGCGCCGAGCAGGCCGAGAAGAACTACATCAAGGCCATCGGCAAGGGCATCCGCAAGGTCATGTCCAAGATGGGCATTTCGACCTACCAGTCCTATTGCGGCGCGCAGATCTTCGATGCCGTCGGCCTCGCCAGCGATCTGATCGACAAGTATTTCACCGGCACGGCAACGACCATCGAGGGCGCAAACCTTGCCGCCATCGCCGAGGAAACGGTGCGCCGCCACGCCAATGCCTTTGGCGACAATCCGATCTACCGCTCGATGCTCGATGTCGGCGGCATGTACCAGCTGCGCCTGCGCGGCGAGGAACACGCTTGGACTTCGGCCAATATAGGCGCGCTGCAACACGCGGTGCGCGGCAATGTGCCTGAGAAGTATCAGGAATTTGCAGCCTCGATCAACGAGCAGTCGGAACGGATGCTGACGATCCGCGGCCTGATGCAGTTCAAGCCGGGCAAGTCGATCGACATTTCCGAGGTCGAACCGGCGAGCGAGATCGTCAAGCGCTTCGCCACCGGTGCGATGAGCTATGGCTCGATCAGCTGGGAAGCGCACACCCCGCTGGCCATGGCGATGAGCTCCATCGGCGGCAAGTCGAACACCGGCGAGGGTGGC
>JAURNJ010000049.1 GCA_030830245.1 Novosphingobium sp.
AGGCGGCAAGGCGGGCTCGCCAAGGCCGGATGGCGGATTGTCGGTGATCACCCAGTCGATCGCAATATCAGGCACGACATTGATGCGCGGCAGCGGATAGGTGTCGAAATTGGCCTGGTCTATGGCGCCATCGGTGAAGGTTACTTGCTGGTCGAGCACCTGGCCGACCCCATCGATTATCGCTCCCCTCACCTGCGCTTCCGCGCCCGAGGGATTGACGATCTGGCTGCCGACATCGACAGCCGCCCAGACCTTGTTGACTGCAACCTGACCGCGTTCGACGGTGACATCGGCGACTTCGGCGACATAGCCGAGATGGCTGAAATAGAAGCCGAAACCCATGCCCCGGTTCGGTCCGCGCGGACGGTTGTTCCAGCCGCTGCTTTCCAGCACCCGCTCGATCACGCCACGCGCCCGCGCCGTCCTGAAGGCCCAGCCCGACCCCCAGGAATTGACGTCGTTGCCGATCGCCTTGTCGCCTTCGAGCAGCTCGAGCATCAGACTTGGCAGTTCCTTGCCCGCAGCCTGTGCGACTTCGTCGAGAAACCCCTGGAAGGCGAAGCCAAGCGCATTCGAACCCGGCGCGCGCAACGGCCCCATCGGGATTGTCGTGTCCATGACATCCTGGGTGAAGGAGAGATCTTTCACCAGCTCCGCCGGGAAATGGTTGGGCTGCATGCTCGCCGAACGGTGCGCCTGTCCGCCGCTGCCGACGGTGACGAAATGATCGGTAAAGGCGACAAGCTTGCCATCGCCATCGAGGCCGGCGGCGAAGCTGTGCCAGCCGCCGGGCCGGTAATAGTCGCGCTTGATGTCTTCCGCCCGGTTCCACAGCATCTGTACTGGCCGACCTTCCAGTGCCTTGGCGATGGCGCCTGCCTGGACCATGAAGTCACCGAACAGCCTGCGCCCGAAACCGCCGCCGATGCGGGTGATATGAAGCGTCTGCCTGTCGGCCGGGATACCGAGATGTTCCGCGATCATGCCGACGCCGCGTTCCGGAGTCTGGATCGGCGCCTACATTTCGAGCCTGCCGTCCCGATAGAGCGCGGTGCAGTTCTGCGGTTCCAGCGTGGCATGCGCGACCCAGGGATAGGAATAGCGCGCCCGCACCGTCTTGGCCGCACTCGCAAGCTTGCCTGCCGCGTCGCCGTCTCGGCGCAGGTCAGTGCCATTGCCGGCATCATGGAGCCTTGCTGCCTCGGTTCGATAGGCATCGAGAGTGTGGCCCTTGGCGGGCGCGAGGTCCCATTCGAGCTTCAGCAGCTTGCGCGCCTTTTCGGCATACCAGTGGTTGGTGGCCACGACCGCGACGGTATCGGGCATCACGTCCGGTCCGCCAACGCCATTGAGCCTTACCACCGCAATCACCCCGCGCGACGCCTTGGCGACGGAATCGTCGACCGACACGAGCTTCGCGCCATGGGCTGGCGCGGTTTCGACCACCGCATGCAGCGTGCCGGGAGGGCCTGCGTCGATGCCGAACACCGGCTCGCCGCGCAGCACCGCTGCACTGCCGACGCCGCCCGTCGGCTTGCCGATGATTGCGAAATCCTTCGGGTCCTTCAGCGCAACCTTTTCGAGATCGGGCACCGCCAGGCGCGCTGCAGCATCGGCGAGTTCGCCATAGCTCCATTTGCGGCCTGACGCCTTGTGATGGACGAAGCCTGCCGCCGTCGACAGTTCGCCTGCCGCCACACCCGAAAGCGCTGCAGCAGCCTCGACAAGCATGTGCCGCACCGCCGCGCCAGCCTGGCGCATCGGCAGGTAATCGAAGCGGATCGCCATCGAGCCGCCGGCGCGCTGGCGCTCGTATTTCGACGGATCGAAGTCGGCCTGGATGACGAAAACATCTGCCCAGTCGCAATCGAGCTCTTCGGCGATCAGCATCGGTATCGATGTCATCACGCCCTGGCCGATTTCCGGGTTCTTCGACATGATCGTGACCTTGCCCGATTTGGCGATGGAGACGAGGTTGGTGAGCTTGACCGGCGAGGCTGCGTGATGGTCCGCACCTGCCATTGTCGGCAGCGTCAGGCTGAGCGCCAGCCCGCCGCCCGCAAGCGCGGAAACGCCGAGAAAGGCGCGGCGACCGAGGACGGGGTTCATCGTATCGGCTGTCATGTCACGCCTCCTCCTGTCCGGAGGCGATGCGGATCGCCTGGCGGATGCGCGGATAGGTGGCGCAGCGGCAGATGTTTCCGCCCATCGCCGCATCTATGTCGTCGTCGCCGGGTTTGGGTGTCATGGACAGAAGCGCGTGCGCGCTCATCACCTGGCCTGCCTGGCAATAGCCGCATTGCATCACGTCCACAGCAAGCCAGGCATCGATCAGGCGGCGGCCGAGCTCGTCGTCCTGTATGCCTTCGATCGTCGTGACCTTCGCATCGCCGAGATCACCCATGGCGACCTGGCAGGAGCGAGCCGGCACGCCGTCGAGATGGACCGTGCAGGCGCCGCAAAGACCCGCACCGCAGCCGAACTTCACTCCAGACACGCCCGCTTCCTGTCGCAAGGCCCAGAGCAGTGGCATGTCGGGCGTGGCACTGACCGTTGCTTCCTTGCCGTTCAGCTTGAACGTGAATTCGAGTTCGCTTTCGTCTTCGTCGAGCACCGCAACATCTCCCATCTTCGGACCATCCTAACGCGAAGCGGGACAAAGACGAAGAGCCACTTCGCGTTTTGTCCCGGCTGCGATAGGTTATCTCCAGGATGATCGCCTTTTACTTCACCTTTCTCGCCGTAGTATTCGCAGGCCTTGGCGCGAGAGACCAGGCCCTGGTCGCGGCCCTGTCGCGTCATCAGGGGCCACGGCCCGGCGTGCTGATCGTGGCGGGTGTGCTGGGCCTGCTGTCCGCTGCACTAGCCGCATGGCTGGCGCTGGCGGTAACGCCGCTGCTGGGCCCGGAAGCACGGACATTCTTCGCGGGCCTTGCCCTGCTGTTCGCGGGCGGCGAATCGCTTGTGCTGGTGCCACGCCGCGAACCCAGAGAGCCCAGCCACTCGCTCGGGGCACTGGCAATTATCCTCGCATCGCAACAGCTGACCGACGCCGCGCGCTTCCTTGTCTTCGGCATCGCCGTGGCGACGAGTGCGCCTCTGCCGGCAGGTGGTGGTGGTGCGCTTGGCGGGCTGGTCGCGGTAGGCGCCGCCTGGGCCTTCCCCGAATGGTTCACGCATCCGCGTGTTCGACTTGTGCGGCGGCTGGTCGGCGCAGGGCTGGCGCTGGTCGGCGCCTATGTCTGCCTGAGCGCAATCGGCAAGCTGTAATGGCCAAGGCTATCTGACATGCTGCAGCGGATTCCCGCGCCGCTCTACCGCGCCGGCCTGAGGTTCGCGCATGCCGTCCGAAAGCGCTGGTGGAAGCTGCGCCGCCCGCAGCTGATCGGCTGCCGGGTGGTGGCGCTGGACAACAATGGACATGTGCTGCTGGTGCGCCACTCCTACGGGTCCGGCCGGTGGTCCTTGCCCGGAGGCGGGGTCGGCGGTACCGAGGATCCGCTGACTGCCGCGTTGCGCGAGCTGCGCGAGGAAACCGGCTGCACGCTGGCCGGCGCCCGCGAAGTGACGATCGTGGCCGAGCGGCTTTCCGGCGCCCGCAACCGCGTGCACATCGTCGCAGGGCGTGCATCGGGAGAACTGCAACCCGACGGCAGGGAAGTGATCGAGGCGCAATTCTTTCCGCGCGATGCCCTCCCCGGCGATATCGTATCCGGACTGGGCGGGCACATTCCGGCGTGGGTGGAGCGTTACGCCGGCTAGAGAGGCTCCGCACCGGTTCGATTTTCCTACAGCACTGCGGATGGGGTATGAAGCGCCTGGAGGGCAGCGTGCATGACAAGGTGACACACAACTGGCGCACGAACTGAAAGGTCACATCATCACAATGTGTCACCTTGCAACGCATTCGGAGCTAGTTACGCAATTACAGCAGGTTATGGAGTAATTTCCGGCCTCGAATGACCTCAAGGTGACAGAGTTTCGTACCCCCGTCGGCGTCAACCTCGGAGCCCGTGGTTGGCAAACGCCTAGAGCAGCGAAAGCTGGGCGTCCGAGTCGGCGGAGCCGTTGCCATCCTCGCCTTGGTCCAGCGCGGAAAGCGTCAGCCCTGCCAGCCGCACGGGCTCTTCCAGCGGCAGCAATTCGTCGAACAGGGCGAGGCCGGTCGTCAGGAATTCGGCCTTGCTGGCGATCCATTGCGAGTTCGAGCGGGCGCGGGTGATCGTGCGGAAGTCGGCGTAGCGCAGCTTGAGCGTGACGGTGCGGCCGCGTGCCTCGGCCTTCTCGACCCGCTCCCAGACGGTGCCGGCGATGCGTTCGAGCACTTCACGCAATTGCGAAACGGAGGAGATATCCTCGCCGAAGGTGCGCTCCGCGCCGATCGACTTGCGCGGCCGGTCCACCTGCACCTGCCGCAAGTCGATCCCGCGCGCGGCGCGGTAGAGATAGTCGGCGAAGCTGCCGAAATGCTGGCGCAGGAAGGCGATATCCTTGGCCGCAAGGTCCGCCCCGGTCTCGATGCCGAGGCTCGCCATCTTCTCCGCGCCGCGCGGCCCGACGCCATGGAAGCGCCGCACCGGCAGGCCGGCGACGAATTGCGCGCCTTCTCCGGGGCGGATGACGCAGAGCCCGTCCGGCTTGTTCTGGTCGCTCGCAAGCTTTGCGAGGAACTTGTTGTAGGACACGCCGGCACTGGCGGTGAGCTCCGTCTCCTCGCGGATCTGCCGCCGTATCAGCTCGGCGATGCGCGTGGCGAAGCCGATACCCTGCAAGTCCTCGGTGACGTCGAGATAGGCCTCGTCGAGCGAGAGTGGTTCGACATGCGGCGTGTAGCGATGGAAGATATCCCGGATCTGGCGCGACACCCGGCGGTAGACCTCGAAGCGCGGCATGCGGAAGATCAGGTCCGGGCACATCCGGGCCGCCCGCGAGGATGGCATCGCCGAGCGCACGCCGAATGCCCGCGCCTCGTAGCTGGCGGCCGCGACAACGCCGCGCCCGGAAGAGCCGCCGACC
>JAURNJ010000050.1 GCA_030830245.1 Novosphingobium sp.
AGAACGGGTAAAGCTCACGCTCGTTCAGGGCGACCTGCGGCACGGATGCTGCCGGGAAATAGGTCAAAGCCTTGATGTCGTGCTCTTTCTTCATCCGGCGCACACGGCGGATTTCCTCCATGCCGAGGATCGGGTTGATCGTCACCGAACAGAAGAAGCGATCCTTGAAGCGGTCGAGCGATTCCGGATACTGCAGCGCATTGTCGATGGGCAGCATGGCCTTGGCGATGTTGTACTTGTCCATCTCGGCGACCATGTTCTCGACGAACTTCGCCGGATCAGAACCGATGCTGGGCACGTTCTTGAACATGTAGCCGGCAGGCATGACGGTGCTCGCACCCGGCGGATCGCGCTGCATCAGGTTCATCGACTTGTAAGCCGCCTCGTTATGTTCGTCGGAGGGGATGTTCATCATGCAGTCGATGACGCGGACGTCTTTCGGAAAGGCCATGGTTGCTCCTGGTAGGCTGTTCGGATTCGAACCGGCGTTAGCTGCTCAATCCCGGCCTGCATAGAAGCGCGAGTAGAAGCGGCGATATTCCAGGATCGGCCCATCGTTCTTCACGAGCAGCGGCTTTTCCAGATGGCGCTTGTGCGACCAGACCTTGGCGTCCTCCTCAAGCTGGCTTGCGGTGTTGCGGATAAGCTTGCGCGTAACGTTGACCTTTTTGTCCTCAAGGTCGGCGGGGTGGAAATAGATGTGACGCAGCGCCGTGCGCGATCCATCCAGCGGGGTCTGCATCTGCAGCATCAGCATGTCGGTGATGCCCCAGAACCGGGTGAAGGAAATGCCCGGCCCGATGGCGCGCACGTCGATCTTTCCTTCGACCATGCCGCGCGCGGTCGGCATCTTGCTCGAGGCGGACGAGTAGCGGAAATAGCCATCGACCTTGAATTCGGGCACCGGCGGCGACGGGAAATTGTGCAAGGCAGGGAAGTGGGCCACATCGGCGCCGTTCTCGGTGATTTCCTGGATGTGGACGTCGAAGATCCATTCGCGATAGTCGGCGGCGATCCAGCCCTGTTCGGCCACTTCCTCCACCCGGCTCATGGCGAACAGCGGCTTGACGCGGTCTGGATGCCACCAGGCAAAGACGATGCCCATGTCCTCGTGGATCGGCAGCGCCAGGTTGCAGGCTTTCGAGAGACGCAGCGGCACCTTTTCCTGATAGGGAATGCTGGCAACCCCGCCGTCGCCCTTCCACGTCCAGTGGTGAAACGGACAGCGCAGGTCGTTGCCGACGACCACGCCGCCATGGCCGAGGTGGCTGCCGAGATGGCGGCAGATCGCATCGATCCCGCGCACCTCGCCATCCTCGCCCCGCCACAATGCGAATTCCTCCCCGGCAAGCACGACGGAAAGCGCTTCGCCAGCGACCACCTCGTCGCTGCGCGCCACCGCGAACCAGCCGAAGGGCATCGGCAGACCGAAGCGGTCGACCGGATCGGCGAGGACAGCGTTGACTGCCCGGCCCGGCTTCCTGCCCGATTTCGCCATGACAGCCTCCACCTTCTACGTTGTCACGGCAGCCTAGCGCAGCGGCGTCGTATAATGCAACACAGCTGGTGCAATAATGCGAAGCAACGACAATTCGAGCCTTGCCAAGCCGGGCAAAGCGGGAAACAATCGGAGCGAGAGGAATCCGCCCGAGCAGCTTGCGGATACCGAGACGAGAGGAACATGCCATGAGCAGCTTTGACACCGTCATCAGGGGCGGCACCGTCATCGATGGAACCGGAAAAGAAGGCTTCACCGCCGATGTCGGCATCGTCGGCGGCCGGATTACCGAGATCGGCAAGATCGCCAGTAAGGGCGCGCGCGAGATCGACGCCGAAGGCCACATCGTGTGCCCCGGCTTCGTCGATGGCCACACGCACATGGATGCGCAGATCAACTGGGACCCGATCGGGCGCAATTCCTGCTGGCATGGCATCACCACCGTGGTGATGGGTAACTGCGGCTTTTCGGTCGCGCCGGTCCGCAAGGGCGAAGAAGCCTTCGTCGTGCGCAACCTGGAACGCGCAGAGGACATTTCGCCCGATGCCATGGCCGCCGGGATGGAGTGGAAGTGGCAGAGCTTCAGCGAGTATCTCGATGTCGTCGATGCGCTGCCCAAGGGCATCAACTATTCCGCCTATATCGGACATTCCGCGCTGCGCACCTGGGCGATGGGCGAACGCGCCTTCGAGCAGGAGGCCAGCGAGGATGACCTTGCCGCTATGAAGGGCGAACTGAACCGCGCGCTCGATGCCGGCGCGATCGGTTTCTCGACCTCGCGCGCCACCGCGCACCTGACCGCGGACGACCGCTTTGTCGCCTCGCGCCTCGCCTCGCGCGATGAGGTCAGCGCGCTGGTGCGTGAGATGAAGGGCCGCCGGGGCGCGGCCTTCGAGATGGCGCAGGAAACCGTTGCACTCGATACGCCGGAATACGACGAATTCTATTCCTGGCTATACGATCTGGCGGTCGAGACGGGCGTTCTGGTTACCTTCGGCGTGCTCGGCAGCCAGTATCCTCGCCAGCTCGAATATATCGAGCGGGCGCACAAGGCCGGGGGCAGGATGTTCGGCCAGACCCACAGTCGCGGCATCACGACCTTGACCTCGTTCCGCTCCGCTCTCGCGTTCGACCGGCTGCCTGCCTGGAAGGAATTCCGCCAGCGCCCGCTCGAGGCCCAGCTTGCAGGCCTCAAGGATCCGGCCACCCGCGAATTCCTCGTCAATGCGATCAAGGAAGGCAACTACACCAGCACCGCCGGGGCCGAGGCGCCGCGCCCCGACTGGGAGAAATTCTTCGTCTACGATCACGTCATGCCGCCCTGGCGCAGCCTGGCAGAACTTTCCGCGCAGACCGGAAAGCATCCCGGCGATCTGGTGGTCGACATGGCCATCGAGAGCAATCTCGATGCGATGTTCATGCAGCCGATCACGCATTCGACCGAACAGGAAACCTTGGAGATGATCCGCCATCCCATGACGGCAATGACCTTCTCCGATTCGGGCGCGCATGTCAGCCAGATCGCCGACTCCTCCATCCAGAGCCACCTGATCGCCTACTTCTGGCGCGAGAAAGGCCTGATCCCGCTCGAGGAATGCATCCAGATGATCACCAGCCGCCCTGCACAGGCATGGGGCTTTACCGATCGCGGCGTGCTCAAGCCGGGCAACATGGCGGACATCAACATCTTCGATCCCAAGACCTTTGGCCCGAAGATGCCCGAGATCGTCAACGACCTGCCCATGGGCGCGCGTCGCCTTTCGCAGAAATCGCAGGGTATCAAGGCAACCATGGTGGCGGGCGAGGTATTCATCGAGAACGGCGAGCATACCGGGGCGCTTCCGGGCAAGCTCCTGCGTCGCACCGACGCCTGAACCGGACCAGGCCAATGGATTCAACACAATCCCTCGCAGGGAAAGTCGCGGTCGTCACCGGTGCAAGCCGGGGCATCGGTCGCGCCATTGCCACCCGCCTCGCCTCGGCAGGCGCGCATGTCGTGCTTGCCGCGCGCAGCGTCGAAAAGCCGAGCGAGGGCTTCACTGGCACGGTCCACGATGTCGCCGAAGCGATCTGCAGTTTCGGCGGCACAGCGACGCCCCTCGGCCTTGATGTCGCCGATGGCGAGAGCCGCGAGGCTTTCGTGCGGGCCTGCCATGAGCAAGTGGGCACCGTCGACATCCTCGTCAACAATGCCGGCACCCCGCTTTACAAGACCATCGACCAGTATTCTGCCCAAGACCTGCGTAACCAAATTGGCATGTACTACGAAGGGCCGCTGCACCTGATCAACATGCTGGTGCCGGGGATGAAGGCGAAAGGCGGCGGCGCGATCCTCGCGCTCGGCTCCAGCTCGGTGGTGAAGCTGCCCAAGCAGCCCTTTGCCGAGCATCTCGCCTATTTCGGGATCGACGCGCTCTATGCCTCGCTCAAGGCAGCTGATCATCGCCTCGCCTTCGGGCTCGCAGCCGAGCTTTTCGAGCACAACATCGCCGTCAACATCGTCGCGCCGGTGCGCGCGGTGTGGACGCCGGGGCTGGAAAATCTCGGTCTCGAATTCGGGCCGGACCATCCGGCAATCGAGAAGGAAGAGCATATCGCCGAAGCCGCGCTGGCTCTGGTCAGCGAGCCGCCATCGGTCCGCACCGGCGTGCTCGCCTGGTCCTACCAGTTCCTCGACGAAATCGGGCGCACGACGATGTCGCTTGATGGAAAGAGCGTGATCGAGGAACGCGCCGTCGCGCAGGTGGAGGCCTGACCATGGCGACAGTCCAGACCCTCTCGGCCCGCTTGGACGAGGCACGCGCCCGCTTCAGCGGACCGGTGCGTCTCTCCGAGCCCTATCCCGCCTCGCCGCCGCTGTGGATCGAGCCGCAAGGCGCGATG
>JAURNJ010000051.1 GCA_030830245.1 Novosphingobium sp.
ATAGCCGCAGCGATTTCCTGCATCTTCTCGTTGCCGGGAGACGCCGATAGCACCTGGCGGCTGGTGAATGCGCCGTACAATACGGCGACAAAGCCCAAAATGATTGCGATCGCGACAAGATCCACGGAACGCCCCTCCTGCTGATATACACAAAATGCCGCCCCGTTCGTTGCGAGGCCGCAAGCCGGGCCGCGCTAGAGGGTTGGTGCAGGGGGTGCAACCCCAAATTGCCGGGTTTTCCCGGAAAACTGGCAGCTTCAAACGTCAAGAAAGTCTTTAGTGGCGGTAGCCGAGGTCATCCGGGCCGGTCAGCCAACTTCCGTCAAGCAGCAGCGGCGCTTTTCCTCTTGAGCTTACTTTGCCGATGCGTGTTGCGGTAACGGGGGAGCAGGAGTTGGCGGGCAGTGTGAACAACAGCTCATAGTCGTCGCCCCAGCGCAGGCAGGCATCGCGCCTGGCCTCGTAGGCGATGGGAATCGCGGCGCTTTCCAGTTCGATTGTGGTCTCGCTGGCCACGGCCATGCGCCAGCTATCGAGCAGAAGGCCGTCGGAAATGTCCATCATTGCGCATGTGTGTGGGGCAAGCGCCTTTCCTTCGGCGAGGCGAGGGCATGGCCGGTTGAACGCCGCAGAATGCTCGCCCACGCCCTCGAAGCCCAGCATGGCTCGACCGAGCACGCCAGTGACCCAAAGATTGTCGCCAGGCCGGGCATTCCGGCGGTCCGGCACTGGCGTGTGCGTCGCGCGACCGATTGCGGTGAGGGAAAATTGGCACGGTCCTTCTGCCCGCACCGTATCGCCGCCCAGCAGCGGCACGTGGTAGGTATCGAGCACATCGCGCAGGCCTTGCGCAAAGCGCGTATCGTAGTCGCCAAGCTGGTATCCCAGCAGCACGCCGAGCGGCTCTGCGCCCTTGGCGGCAAGGTCTGACAGGTTTGCCGCAACCAGCTTCCAGGCGACATCGGCAAGATCGG
Organism: Novosphingobium sp.; assembly: GCA_030830245.1. Taxonomy (GTDB): domain Bacteria; phylum Pseudomonadota; class Alphaproteobacteria; order Sphingomonadales; family Sphingomonadaceae; genus Novosphingobium. The sequence continues at coordinate 975 of JAURNJ010000051.1, forward strand.
CGTCGGCGCGGAAATGAGTCCCCTGCGCCATGGTATCCATCGTCAGGACCAGCGTCTCGCCGCCAAGTTCGAGCACGGCGCAATCGTCATCGAGATTGCGGGCTGCCGGATCGCGGGCAAGCGCGCGAAGGGAAGCGATGAAGGCGAGTTCGTCGCTCAGCGGGCATCCTTTGCCAGCGCATCGAGAACGCCGTTGACGAATTTCGCCTCACGCGCCTCGAAAAAGGCATGGGCGACATCGACATATTCGCTGATGACCGCCCCGGTCGGCACGTCCTTGCGGGCGAGCAGTTCGAAGGCACCGGCGCGCAGGATCTGCGCCATGGTCTTGTCCAGCCGGGCGAGCGACCAGCCCTCGGCGAGCTTGCCGCCGATCAGGGCATCGACTTCATCGCGGCGTGCAAGCACGCCAGTCACCACATCGTCAAAGAAGGCAGTTTCCGCCTGGGCGTATTGGTCGTCGTCGATTTCCGCACCCAGCCGGTGCCGGTGGAATTCGTCGAGCAAGCGGGCGAGTGGCGTTGCTTCCATCTCGTGCTGGTAAAGCGCCTGGACGGCCGCGAGCCGGGCGGCAGCACGTGCCTTGGACCTCGCCTTCATATGCCGAGCCTCGCTTCTATCGAGCGGGCATGCGCGGGCAGGCCTTCCGCTTCCGCCAGCGCGATCGCGGCAGGACCAATGGCCTTCAGCGCCTCCTCGTCGAGCGCGATGAAACTGGTGCGCTTCATGAAATCGAGCACCGAGAGGCCCGAAGCGAAACGCGCGCGCCTGCCCGTGGGCAGCACATGGTTTGGCCCTGCAACGTAGTCTCCCACTGCCTCAGGGGTGTGACGCCCCAGGAACACCGAACCGGCGTGGCGGATCTGCGCAAACAGCGCTTCGGGATCGGCAGTGGCTATCTCGACATGTTCGGCGGCGAGCGCATTCGCGAGGGCCGGGGCCTCGTCAAGGCTGGCAACCTCGATGATGACGCCGTGCTCCTTCCAGCTTTCGCTCGCCACCTTGGCCGAGGGTAGCATCGCCAGTTCGACGCCGATCCGGTCTGCGACCGTGTCGGCGAGAACCGGATCGTCGGTAATCAGGATCGCTTGCGCCGCAGGGTCGTGCTCTGCCTGGCTCAAGAGGTCCGCCGCGATCCATTCGGCATCGTTCGCGCCATCGGCGATAACGAGGATTTCGCTCGGTCCTGCGACCATGTCGATGCCGACAACGCCGTAAAGCTGACGCTTGGCTTCCGCGACCCAGGCATTGCCGGGGCCGGTGATGACATCGACCGGGCGGATGCGCTGTGTTCCATAGGCCAGCGCGGCAATTGCCTGCGCGCCCCCGATCCGCCAGACCTCGTTGACGCCGGCAAGGTGGGCTGCGGCGAGCACGAGTTCGTTAACCTTGCCATTGGGGGTGGGGGTTACGACAACGAGCCTCTCCACGCCTGCGACCTTGGCGGGAATGGCGTTCATCAGCAGCGAGGATGGATAGGCTGCGCGTCCACCGGGAACATAGAGCCCGGCAGCCTCGACTGCGCGCCATTTCGCGCCAAGCCGGACCCCGACTTCGTCGGTCTCGTCACGGTCGGCAGGAAGCTGCGCCTGGTGAAAGGCGGCAATGCGCTGCGCCGCCAGTTCGAGCGCGGCGCGAAGTTCGGGCTTAAGGTCGTCGAAGGCAGCCCGGCACTGGTCGGGCGACACCGCCCATTCGTCGGGATCGCCGAGCGAGTGATGATCGAACCGGTTGGTATATTCCACAAGCGCAGCATCTCTGCGCGTGCGCACGTCCTCGATTATGCGAGCCACGTCATGCGCAACATCCTCGTCACTCTCGCGCCGATCGCGCACCAGCCGGGCGAAGGCCTTGTCGAAATCGGGCTGTGCGGTACTGAGGCGCAACATCAGGCAGCCTCGGACTTTAGCGCACGAAAACGCTCGACCAT
>JAURNJ010000052.1 GCA_030830245.1 Novosphingobium sp.
AACAGTTGCGTTGCCGGGGTCACGAAATTCGCGAGCGGGATGGCCGAGAATACTTCGTTCGACACCGTGTTGGTCGAGAAACGCTTCTTGTCCTTGGTGTAGTTCAGCCCGCCAGTCAGCGTCAGCCTGTCGGTAACGTCGAAATCGACCTGTCCGAACACCGACCATGCCGTGTTCTTCATGCGGTAGGATTCGTCCAACCCGTTGCCGTTACCGAAGAACTTTCCGGCATAAAGGGCCGGGTTGCCCTGGAGCGCGCCAAGCAGCCCTTCGACCGCCGTCAGGTTAAAGGCATTGTTCGACTGGCCGCGAATCAGCCGGTCGGCATAGCCGCGGAAGTCCGAACCGAAGAACAGGCCGCCGTCCTGCTTGACCTTTTCGTTGAAGTAGAAAGCGCCGAGCAAACCCTTCAGGTTGTCGCCCAGATCCATGTCGAGCCGCAGCTCCTGGGTGAAGGTCTTGATGTCGACGTCCTCGGGCCTGCGGATCAGGTCGGCGCTGGTGAAGCCCGAATCCTGGTTGGTAATCGCCCGCACGCCGCGATAGCCGGTGATGGAAACCAGCTTGATATTGCCCAAATCATAATCGACCTGGCCCTGGACGCCCCAGTTCTCGATCTCGTTTTCCGACGGGAAATTGGAATAGATCACGTCGGCGAACGGCTTGCGGAAATCGGGGAGCTGCTTGCCGAGGCCGACCGGGCTGGGCGCGATGATCGCCAGGGTGGAACTCGACTGGCGCAGGTTGACGACCGAGCAGCAAATCTCGTCGATCTTGCCATAGTCGGCGATCAACTTCACTTCGAGCGCATCGCCCGGCTGGAACAGCAACTGGCCGCGAACCGACCAGCGATCACGCTCGTCCGAACGCCCGCCTGCCGGACCGAGATCGCGGGTATAGCCGTCGCGCTTGTTGATCGCGCCACCGACACTGAAGGCGACCGTGTCCGAAATCGGCCCAGTGACCAGACCCTTGAGAAGCATGGCATTGAAATTGCCGTAGGTCGCCTCGACGCTGCCGCCAAATTCGAAGGCTGGCTTGTTGGTACGGATCGAGATGATGCCGGCGGAAGCATTCTTGCCGAACAGGGTCGATTGCGGCCCGCGCATCACTTCGATGCGTTGCACGTCGGGCAGGTCGGCAATCATCGCAGCCGAGCGGGAGCGGTAGACGCCATCGACGAACAGGCCGACCGAAGGTTCGATACCCGCGTTGTTTGCGCCGTTGCCGAAGCCGCGAATGATGAAATTGGTGTTGGCCGAACTTTGCAGCGTGTTGACGCGCAGCGACGGCACGACCGACGACAGATCCTTGAGATCGCGGATCTGCGCCCGCTCGATCGTCTCGCCCATCGTCACCGAGACGGCAACGGGCACTTCCTGCAAGGGTGCCTCACGCTTGGTGGCGGTGACGATGATCGCGTCTTCCGCGTATTCTTCGTCTGCAGAATCCTGCGCCCAGGCGGGCGTGGCGGTGAGCGCCATGACAGACAGGGCGACGCTGGCCGAAAGCTGCGCGGCGACACGACGGTTACGGGTGATAACTCTCATTGCTTCCCTCTCGATCCTTATAATTATGTTCTCATCTGCCGACATGAACCGAATGCCCGGTGTTAAGTCGGCGATAACCATGTCTAACAAGGCAAAAGCCACGAAGGAAGAGATTTCGCGCGGTTGCGCTTGCCGATAGCCACAGTTTCGGTTAAGGGCGCGCCGATTGTGCAGTGCAGCAACGGCACTGTGGCCCATCTCATACAAACCCGATTGAAAAAGGCGAACGCATGTCTGCTCCGCTTCCCCTGCGCAATATCGCGATCATTGCGCACGTCGACCATGGCAAGACCACACTGGTCGACCAGCTGTTCCGCCAGTCGGGCACCTTCCGCGACAACCAGCGGGTGGAAGAACGGGCGATGGATTCGAACGATCTCGAGCGGGAGCGCGGCATCACGATCCTCGCCAAACCCACGTCGATCGAATGGGAATCCCCCGATGGCACGGTGCGCGTCAACATCGTCGACACCCCCGGCCACGCCGACTTCGGCGCCGAGGTGGAGCGGATTCTCTCGATGGTCGATGGCGTCATCCTGCTGGTCGACAGCTCCGAAGGGGCAATGCCGCAGACCAAGTTCGTCACCGGCAAGGCGCTAGGCCTCGGCCTTCGTCCGATCGTCGTCGTCAACAAGATTGACCGTCCGGACCAGCGGGCCAGCGAAGTGCTCGACGAAGTGTTCGACCTGTTCGTCTCGCTTGACGCCAATGACGAACAGCTCGATTTCCCGGTGCTCTACGCCTCGGGCCGCAACGGCTACGCCAGCGAGGACATCGATGCGCGCTCAGGCACGCTGGAGCCGCTGTTCAAGCTGATCGTCGATCATGTCCCGCCGCCGGCTGCCGACTTCAACGGGCCGTTCAAGTTCCTCGTCACCCTGCTCGATCGCGACAACTTCCTTGGACGCATCCTTACCGGCAAGGTCCAGTCGGGAACGGTCAAGATCAATTCACCGATCCATGCACTCGACGCGACCGGCAAGGTCGTCGAAACCGGCCGCGCCTCCAAGCTGATGGCCTATCGCGGGCTTGATCGCGTGCCCGTTGAAGAGGCGCGCGCGGGCGACATCATCTCGATTGCAGGCCTCACCGAAGCGACCGTCGCCAACACCATCTGCGATCCCGCCGTTTCCGAGCCTCTCCAGGCCCAGCCGATCGATCCGCCGACCCTGGCGATGCGCTTTGCCGTCAACGACAGCCCTTTCGCCGGACGCGAGGGCTCCAAGGTGACGAGCCGCATGATCCGCGACCGGCTGATGCGCGAAGCCGAATCCAACGTCGCCATCCGCGTCACCGAAAGCGCCGACAAGGACAGCTTCGAGGTTGCCGGGCGCGGCGAGCTCCAGCTTGGCGTGGTCATCGAGACGATGCGGCGCGAAGGCTTCGAGCTTGGCATCTCTCGCCCGCGCGTGCTGTTCGGCAGCGACGAGGCGGGCAACCGCACCGAACCTTATGAAACGGTCGTTATCGACGTCGATGACGAATATGCGGGAACGGTCGTGGAAAAGGTCGCGATGCGCAAGGGCGAGATGACCGACATGCGCCCATCGGACGGCGGCAAGACCCGCATCACCTTCTCGGCTCCCAGCCGCGGCCTGATCGGCTATCATGGCGAATTCCTCTCGGACACGCGCGGCACGGGCATCATGAACCGCCTGTTCGAGAAGTACGGCCCCTACAAGGGCGCGATCGAAGGCCGCCAGAATGGCGTGCTGATCTCCAACGGCACTGGCGAGGCTGTGGGCTACGCGCTCAACATGCTCGAGGACCGCGGCGTGCTGTTCGTCAGCCCGCAGGAAAAGGTCTATGAAGGCATGCTGATTGGCGAGAACGCCAAGCCCGACGACCTCGAAGTCAACCCGATGAAGTCCAAGCAGCTCACCAATTTCCGCTCGACCGGCAAGGACGATGCGATCCGCCTCACCCCGCCCCGGATCATGACGCTGGAACAGGCGATCGCCTATATCGACGACGACGAGATGGTCGAGGTGACGCCCAAGTCGATCCGGCTGCGGAAGGCGCTCCTGTGCCCGCACGAGCGCAAGAAGGCCAGCCGGAAGAAAGAGGCGGCCTGAGGGCCATCGAGACGAGACGGGGGAAGGCTCTCGCCCTCCCCCGCCAGCCGCGCGGAGACGACTTGTCTTGCGTGACGACGTTCAAGCCGCGAAGACGAAGTTGTCGGTCGTGAAATTCAGCGCGAAAGTATTGTCGTACAGGTCGATGTCGCCGATCGGCCAAGTCTCGCCGAACTCGACGAGCGGGCCAAGGGTCGTGCTGTCGCTGGCGATCTCGTTGTCGTAGCCCAGCTCGACCTCGAGCAGGCTGATGTTGATCGCGATATTGAAACCAAGGTCGGTATCGTTGGTAAGGTCGCCCTCCGGCCCGATGTGCAGGGTGAACTCGACCAGATCGTCGTTGTCACCCGCGTCGTCGATTGCCGATGCATTGGGCAGCAACAGATTCGAGACGCCAAGATCGAACGCCTGAACGGTGCCGTCCTTGAATTCCAGCGTGCCTACCAGGCTGTCCATGAACAGGGTGAACTTCTGGAGGAAGTTGAGGCCGCCGATCAGATCGACGTCGAGCAGGTCGAAGTCGGCATAGAGCACCCCTCCGATCTGCGGCGGATCGAACGGATTCACTCCGCCGAACGCGATCTGGCTGACGAGTTCGTCAACGTCGAGATCAAGTTCGAGGAAGTTGTTGCTTGCCCCCGATCTGTCCGGTTTTGGCATCCATGATCGTTCTCCGACTCGTTTTCGAATGAAAGCATTTTAGGTGCAGACCGTGCGATTCCGAAACGAGTCTTCTCGGAGATAGAAATCGACAAATCCGATGGATCGAGCAATTTTCGTTCGAATTTTACAACAATCGCTCCTCGCGTGAGCAGAGCACTTCGCAGGTTCACCATGAGTTCAGTCGGGCTGGGCCAGAACGCGCCTGCAACTGCAATCGGGCCTCGCCGTGGCCTTCTTGATGCTAGGAGACTGGGCATGTTCGAAGGAAAATGGAATTTGCGGCGAGCGGCGATGGCTGCCGCCCTGGCAGTGGCCGGGCTGGCTACTGCCACGATAGCACAAGCGCGCGACCGTTATCGCGACGGCGGCGACGATGCCGCAATTGCAATCGGCGCGGGAATCGTCGGGCTCGCCATCGGGGCAATGATCGCCGACCGGGACGACCGTTACTATGGCGACCGCAGATGGCACCGCGATCGGCGTTATGTCCGCGTCCACGGCTACGACGATTACTATTATTACTATCCGAACAATCCTCGCCGCTATTACCGCGACCGCTACTACAACCGGGATTATCGCAGCTGGTATGGCAGGCGCGGCCATGATCGCTGGGATCGCAGGCGCGATCGCTGGGAACGCCGCCAGGAGCGGTACGACCGAGGTTATTACGGACGCGGATACCGGCAGGACGGCTATCGTTACCGCGAAGACGACTACGGATACCGCGGCGGCTACTGACGCTGCGTGACAGGACGGGCCCGGTCCTGGACCAGCCGGGCCCTGCTCCCGTCGAAGCGCGCCTCTCGCCAAGGCGGCTCCACCTCGTTATGGCGCGCGGGCCATGCAAACCGCAGACCTGCGCATCGCCCTGTTTTCGGGCAACTACAACTACGTCCGCGACGGCGCGAACCAGGCGCTGAACCGGCTGGCCGACTATTTGTTGCGGCAGGGCGCGGCTGTGCGCGTCTATTCGCCCACTGTACCTGAACCGGCATTTGCACCGACCGGGGATCTGGTTTCGGTCCCCTCCCTGCCTTTTCCAGGCGGGCGCGGCGAGTATCGCTTTCCGCTGGCACTGAGCCCACGCGTGCGCCGCGATCTGGCCGCGTTCTCACCAAACATCGTCCATGTCTCTTCCCCCGATGTGGTCGGCCACCGGGCAGTTAGCTGGGCACGCAAGCGGAACCTTCCGGTTCTCGCCTCGGTCCACACCCGCTTCGAGACGTACCTGCGCTATTACAACATGGCCTGGGGGGAACCGGCTATCGAGGCCCTGTTGCGACGCTTTTACCGCCGCTGCGATGCGCTGGTCGCGCCATCCGAATCCATGGCGCAGATCCTGCGCGACGCGCGGATGAACTATGACATCTCGATCTGGTCGCGCGGCGTGGATCGCGAGGTGTTCAACCCAGATCGTCGTTCGAACGAATGGCGACGCTCGCTGGGCATTGCCGACGATGAGGTGGCCATCGGCTTTCTAGGGCGGCTGGTCATGGAAAAGGGGCTCGACGTCTTTTCCGACACGGTAGACGAGCTCAAGCGGCGCGGCCTTGCCCACAAGGTGCTGATCATCGGCGAAGGCCCGGCGCGGGGCTGGATCGAGGCCCGGATTCCTGAAGCAGTCTTTGCCGGATTCCAGCAGGGCGCAGACCTTGGGCGCGCCGTCGCCAGCATGGACATGCTGTTCAACCCTTCGGTGACGGAAACCTTTGGCAACGTCACGCTTGAAGCCATGGCCTGTGGTCTGCCTGTCGTCGCTGCCGAAGCGACTGGCAGCCAGAGCCTGGTCGACGACCGCACCTCGGGCCGCCTGATCCGTCCCGGTGCCGTCCACCAGTTCGCCGAGGCTCTGCGTGAATATGTCCAGCAGCCCGCCCTGCGCGCGCAGCACGGAGCGGCGGGCGAAGCCCGCGCCCGCGATTTTTCCTGGGATGCAATCAATCAGGCCGTGGCCGATACCTATCTGCGGCTGATCCGCCTGAAGACCAGATCCGCTACCTGAGCAGGCCAGCCTTGTACTGGCGCACGGCATACCACAGGAAAGCCAGGGCTGCTGCCCAGATGGCGATCTGCATTGCCTTCATGCCGGGCGTTTCCATTGAGGCGGGCATATCGATGGTCGACTGATAGAAGGTGCTTCCCGCCAGCCCGACTATCGAAATAAAGAAGGCATGGACCGCGTGGCGCGATCGCAGCAGTAGCAAGATCGAACCGGCCACCGCCCCCCAGACACCAATCGCCCATGCGGCATTGACCCAGACGGGGAAGGCATCGAGGATCCCCATCATCTCCTGCGGAAACTGCGCGAGGTAGCCCGGATCGCGAAATTTGGTCATGGTATAGTCGAACGCGCCGAACGCATTCCACAACAGGCTGATCACACCCACGATCCAGAGATGCCTGGGTGTTGTTGCAGGCAAAGTCGCCATCATCCTCTCCCTCTTCATCCGGGATCGATCATGCGCGCATGGCAGCAAGATGGCAATTCGCCCTGACCATGCTTATCAATGACAGATGCCGGACCTGTTTGCCGACCATCTGCCCACGCCCAACGAGGAGCTGCCGCGCGAGGATGCGCCGCTGGCTGATCGCCTGCGCCCGCGCACGCTGGGCGAGGTTGT
>JAURNJ010000053.1 GCA_030830245.1 Novosphingobium sp.
CGCGATGGCGAAAAGATAGGAGGCCTTCGTTCCGGCGAGCAGCAGGTGCGGACTGTCAGGCTTGTCGGTAACAAGGCCGCCGCCGTGGAACGAGGCAGCGGCCTTGACCCGCCCCGGCGCAGCTGCCGCCGTGCGCACCGCGAACGATCCGCCCATGCAATAGCCATTGCTGCCGATGCCGCGCTTCTTGTCGACCGCAGCCTTGCTGTCGAGGAAGGCGACGAAAGCCTTCGCGTCGCGCGTCACCAGTTCGGGCGTGACCGTGGCGTAAAGCGCCATCGCCTTCTTGCGGCCCTCTGGATCGAGGAATTCGGAAAAACTCTCCATAACCGGGGCAGGTTGGGTGCGGTAATACTGGTTGACCACGAGCACGGCATGGCCCGAGCTTGCCAGCCGCCGCGCCATGATCTTCATCGCCTCGCGCAGGCCGGCGATATCGGGCCACATGATGACGCCGGGCCATTTTCCCTTTGCGGGATGGACGAAAAAGGCATCGGCGATCCCGTCGGCGGTGGTGATGCGCACCGTCTCCTCGAACAGTTCCTGCTCGCCGGGACGCGCGTTGCCGTTCGATGCGCAGGCGCTCAGCGCGACGGCGGCGCCCAGCGCGGCAAATTCGCGGCGGCTGAGACCGCGCGCGGCAAGCGCCGCATCATGGAGTTCGGCAGTGGTTTCGTCGCACATGTTGATTCTCCGTTATCCCGCTGACGCGAGCTAATCGCATAACGGCTCCGTGGGCAACGGTTGCATGCATACGGCGAAGCGAGATGGGGCGGCGCATTGTGTCGGAACCGAGCCGGCTCGCACGCGTTTCCCGTTGCAGTCCCTGCAATCGGGAGATTTTGCATGAAACGCTTCCTGAAACTCGCCTTAGTATCCACAATCGCAGTGGCCGGCATTCCCCTCTCTGCACAGCCCGCCCCCGAGGAGATCATTGTGGAGGGCCGTCTCGGCACAGTGCCGGACAGCGTGAAGATGCTGTCTCAAGCTGTAAGCTATGCCGATCTTGACCTCAGCACAAAGGAAGGTCGCGACATTCTGCGCCAGCGGGTGAGGCTGACTGCCCGGTTCCTGTGCAACAAACTTGGCGAGAGCGGCAGTTCCTCGTCGCTGGTCCCGTCCTGTCAGGATGAAGCGGTCCGCTCCGCAATGAGCAGGGTCGGCACGATCGAGGAAGGCTTTGCACCGCGCGGCACGACCTGGGTGAGCCCCCCCGCGTGGAGCGCCCCCTATCCGGCAGACTGGCCAACGCGCTATCCTTGATGGCGCGGTGCGCAGGGGTGCGTTAAAGCGCGCTCATGACAAGCGATCCCGAGGATATAACCGCCTGGTTGCGGACCGGTCCGCGCACGACGACCTCCGGCAAGCTGGAGGCGCGTGACGTGGATCGGTTATCCGCCATCGGCGTGCGCCATGTCATAAACCTTGCCCTGACGGACAGTGATGGCGCGCTGGATGACGAGGCCCGGCTCATGGCGCAGGCAGGCATCGCGTACACACATATCCCAGTGCCGTTCGATACGCCCGACGATAGCCATTTCGACGCCTTTGTCGCCGCCTATGAAGCAGCGGCATCCCCGGTGCATGTTCACTGCATCGCGAACATGCGCGTCTCGGCCTTTCTCTATCGCTATCACCGCGACATTGCCGGGATGGCAGAGCCGGAGGCGCGCGCTCTGATGGAGCGCATCTGGTCGCCCAAAACCGGCGATCACCCGACCTTGAAGCCCTGGGCAGCGTTCATCGCCGCCCGGTAATCAGTCCTCCGCATCGAAGCGATAGGACGCTCCCTCGCGGTTGACCCTGCCCGCCGTCGCCCCGGCGAAATGGGTGCCGATCACCAGCACCGGCTCGCCCGCCACCGCATCGTAGACCCGCGCCCGCGTGGCAGAAGCCATGGCGCTGTCGTAATCGACACTGGCCATACCCCAATCGGCATTGGCGAACTGGAAGGGATGGTGGATCATGTCGCCGGTGATGAAGCCTTCCTCACCGCCCGAACGGATGCGCACGCACACGTGGCCCGGCGAATGGCCGGGAGTGGGCTCGAACGAAACTTCCTCGCAAACCCGGTGAGTCTCGCCAACCAGATCAACCAGTCCGGCATCGACCACCGGCTTCACCGAATCGAGGAACACCTTCTTCTGCACGTTGAGGAACATGTCCTCGGTCGCATCGTCCTGTGTATCGCGCCAGTGTTCGAACTCGACCCGGTTGAACAGGTAGCGTGCATTGGGGAAGGTCGGCACCCACTTGCCGTTCTCCAGCATGGTGTTCCAGCCAACATGATCGAAATGCAAGTGCGTGCAGAGCACGACATCGACCTTCGTCCGGTCAAACCCAGCAGCAGCGAAATCCTCCATGAAGGCGGTCTGCATGGCGTTGCTGCCCTCGAACGGCATCCGGTCGCGATCGTTGCCGACACAGGTGTCGACCACGATCGTGCGTTCCGGTGTTTCGATGATCAGTGCGTGCATCGACATGCGCCCCTGCCAGTTATCGGTGACGAAATGCGGCTTGAGCCAATCGAGCTTCTGCACCTCCTCGGCGCTCGCGGCGGGAAACATGGTCGGAATGTCGAACAGCGTCTCGCTCTCGACGATCTTGGTGACGGTGACTTCGCCGATCCGCCAGCGCAGAAAGCGGGTGTCTGTCTGGGTAGCCATTGGTGAAATCCCTGTCCTTGCTGCTTTCAGGCCGTACGAAAATTCAGTTCAAGCAGCACGTTGTCGGGATCGCTGACAAACAACTGCCTGAAATCGGCGCCAGGAAGTTCGACTGCCCTGTATTCAAGGCCCAGACTTTCGCAGCGCGCCTTCATCCCCTCGAAATCCTGGCAGGCAAGCGCAACGTGATCGATTGCGCCGGTGCTGGCGCGCGCCTCGTTCAGCGGGCCGTGCCGCTCCGGGTTGTGGACCTGGACATGGATGATCGGCTGGTCGGCGTCATTGTAAATCCAGCGGCCCGGATAATCGGGCATGACCGGGATCGGGCGCGCCTGCATGCCGAACAGCGCCTCGTAAAACGCACAGGTTCTAGCGATGTCGGCGGCGACAATGTTGACGTGTTCCAGCCCTACGCTTGCCATTGGCACTCTCCCGTTCGACCGGGCGGCGACTCAGGCCGCGCGGCGCTGTGCCAATGCTGCCTCGCATTCGTTCAACAGGGTAGCGATAATTTCGACAACCGGCTCTTCGGCGCTGACCATGCCCACAGACTGCCCCGCCATCAGCGAGCCGTTCTCGACATCCCCATCGATCACCGCGCGGCGCAGCGCGCCCGCCCAGAAATGCTCGATCTGCAATTGCGCCTCGCCCATCTCGATTTGACCGGCGTCGAGCAAGCGTGCGACCTCGATCTGCTTGGCGGTGAATTCCTCCGTGCCCTTGTTCTTGAGCGCGCGCACCGGGATCACCGGCAGCCTCGCATCGACCTGGACGGAGGTGACCGCGTCACGGGCCGAGGCGCGGAAAAAGGCCTTCTTAAAGAGGGGATGGGCAATCGATTCGCTGGCGCAAGCGAAACGGGTACCAAGCTGCACGCCGCAGGCGCCCATTTCGAGGTAGGCCGCAATCATCGATCCGTTGCCGATGCCGCCCGCCACGAACACCAGATTGTCGGCGGCGAGTTCCGGCAGGATCTCCTGCGCGAGGACCGAGGTCGAGACCGGGCCGATGTGACCGCCGGCTTCCGAACCCTCGATCACCAAGGCATCCGCGCCCGATCGCAGCAGCTTCTTGCCCAGCGCCAGAGTCGGGGCAAAGCAGATCACCTTAGCCCCGGTTTCCTTGATCGCGTCGACGCTGCCCTTGGGCGGTATCCCGCCTGCGAGCACGACATGGCCGACCCGGTGCCGTCCGCAAACCTCGATGAGGTCGAAAAGCTGCGGGTGCATGGTGATGAGGTTGACGCCGAACGGCCGCGCGGTGAGCCCTTTGGTCCCCGCGATCTCCGCGTCCAGCAGTTCAGGCGTCATCGCCCCGCAGGCGATCACGCCGAAGCCGCCGGCATTGCTGATCGCCGAGACGAGGTTGCGTTCCGACACCCACGACATCGCGCCGCACAGGATCGCCCAGTCACTGCCGAGAAACTGGCTGCCGCGCGCCATCAACGCACGGGTTTTCGGATAATCGCTCAACGTTGAACCCCGCCCTAACTTTGCAGCGGGGCTATAGGCAGCGACGGGGCGGTTGCCAATCCTTGGCTAGATCCGTTCCAGCACCACGACCGGAATCACGCGATCGGTGCGCGACTGGTAAACGTCGAAATTCGGCCAGTCCTTGGTCGCTTCGGCCCACAGCTGTTCGCGCTCGGGCGATTCGGCAGTGCGCGCGCGTGCCCGGAACTTGTCGCCCTTTATCTGAACGTCGATTTCCGGGTGCGCCATCAGGTTGAGATACCACGAGGGATGCTTGGGCGCGCCGCCCATCGAGGCGATGATCACATATTTGTCGCCGACCGGCGTAAAGATGATCGCGTTGGTGCGCGCGGTGCCGGTCTTGCGGCCGATGGTGGTGAACAGCAGCGTCGGCACGCCATTCCACATGTAGCCGACTTCGCCGTTGGTTTCCTGATAGCGCTTGACGTGTTCGTCGCCGACGAGGGTGATATCGGTGCCGGTTCCCAGCGGGCTGACGGGTGCCTCTTCGCTCATACAATCAACTCCCAATTCGAAATCGCGAAACATTATTCACGTTGGTAGCGATCTTTGCATGCCAAGGCCAGTGCGGATTTTTAGAGCAACGCACGGAAAAGTGGGAACCGGTTTTGATCTTCGATCAGCTTCGCTTCCCGCAACAAGCGATGCGACAACACAACTAAGCAGCTTCTTTCGCATCCAGTCCATAGGCGGTGTGCAGCAGGCGCACGGCAAGTTCGGTTTCGTCGGCATCGATCAGCACCGAAATCTTGATCTCGCTGGTCGAGATCGCCTGGATGTTGATGCCGCGATCGGCAAGGGCCGAAAACATTGTCGCAGCAATGCCCGCATGGCTGCGCATGCCGACCCCGACGACGCTGATCTTGGCGACGTTGTCGTCGGCGATCATGCGGAAATAGCCGATTTCCTCCTTGCGCTCCTCGATCAGGGCCTGCGCGCGCGGCAGGTCGGCCTGCGGCACGGTGAAGGTCACGTCGGTCTCGCCCTTGTCCTTGGCGACGTTCTGGATGATCATGTCGACGTTGATGCTGGCATCGGCGAGCGGGCCGAAGATCGCCGCGACCGCGCCGGGCCGATCGGCAATGCGGGTCAGCGTCACTTTCGCCTCGTTCTTGTCGGCAGCGATGCCGGTGATGAGCTGGCGTTCCATATCGTTTCCTTCCAATTCGTCATCGCTGACGATCATCGTTCCGGGCAGTTCGTCGGCGGGCACGGCATCGTCGTCGATGAACGAGGAGAGCACCTGCACGCGCACACGCTCCTTCATCGCAAGGCTGACCGAGCGGGTTTGCAGAACCTTCGAGCCGACCGAGGCAAGCTCAAGCATTTCCTCGTAGGTGACGCGGTTGAGCTTGCGCGCCTTGGCGACGATGCGCGGGTCCGTGGTGTAGACCCCGTCAACATCGGTGTAGATGTCGCAGCGATCCGCCTTGATCGCGGCAGCGACCGCCACCGCCGACGTGTCCGAGCCGCCACGGCCGAGCGTGGTGACGCGATTTTCGCCCGACACGCCCTGAAAGCCGGGGATCACCGCGATCTCGCCCGCAGCCATCGAGGCGAGCAACGCGCCAGTCTCGATCTCGCCAATCCGCGCCTTGGAATAGGCCTCGTCGGTGCGGAACGGCAATTGCCAGCCAAGCCACGACCGCGCCTTGCAACCAAGCGTTTGCAAATGCATGGCCAGCAATCCCGAAGTGACCTGTTCGCCCGAAGCGACGACGACATCGTACTCGGCAGGATCGTGGATCGCCTGCGCCTCGTCACAAAACTGGACCAGCCGGTTGGTCTCGCCGGCCATGGCCGACACGACCACCGCGACCTCGTGCCCCGCTTCCTGCTGGCGCTTGACGATGCCCGCGACGCGACGGATGCGTTCCGTCCCGGCCATCGAAGTGCCACCGAATTTCATCACGATGCGCGCCACGCCGTGCAATGCTCCTACGCTGGAATATGCTCGCGGCGGC
>JAURNJ010000054.1 GCA_030830245.1 Novosphingobium sp.
ATGGATTGATGGCCCGCGCCTTTTTCCGCCGCCGCAAGACTTGCCCGTTCTCGGCCAAGAATGCGCCGAAGATCGATTACAAGGACGTGCGCCTACTTCAGGGCTTCATGTCCGAGCGTGGCAAGATCGTGCCGAGCCGCATCACCGCCGTTTCTGCCAAGAAGCAGCGTGAGCTTTCGCAGGCGATCAAGCGCGCCCGCCACCTGGGCCTGCTGCCCTACATCGTGAAGTAAGGAGCGCGGCAAGATGGATATCATTCTTCTGGAGCGCGTCGAAAAGCTCGGCGGCATCGGCGACGTCGTTTCCGTCAAGGACGGTTACGCGCGAAATTACCTGCTCCCCAACAAGAAGGCGCTGCGCGCCAACGACGCCAACAGGAAGGTCTTCGAGGCCAACCGCGAGCGGCTTGAGCACGAAAACGCCAATCGCCGTGTCGACGCCGAAAAGCTTGGTGAAAAGATCGCGGGCGCCGAGATCGTGCTGATCCGGTCTTCGTCGAACTCGGGCCAGCTCTATGGTTCGGTCAACGTGCGCGACATCGTTGCCGGCCTTGCCGACCAGGGCCACCACATCGACAAGCGTCAGGTCGTGATGGGCTCGCCGATCAAGACCATCGGCATGTTCGACGTCACCGTTTCGCTGCACCCCGAGGTTCAGGTAACGGTCAAGGCCAACGTTGCCCGCTCGCCCGACGAGGCGAACCAGCAGGCGCAGGGCATCGACGTCATCGCCGCGATGTTCGAGGAAGATACGGCGCCGACCGCCTTCATCGAAGCCATCGACCCTACGCTCGAGCCGGGCGAAATCCCCGCTGACCTCATCGCAGATGCGGCGGCCAGCGAGGATGACGACGCGGCCTGAGCGCCACGGCATCAAAGTTGACAACGATATCAGGGGTCGCAAGAGCCTGATCGTCCCTGAGAGGCGCGCATCGCGCGCTTTTCAGGGGCGTGAATCAGGCTCTCGATTTTGATCTAAACCTTGATTCACGTCTCAGATCGCTCCGATCTGAAACGATCAAGGTTTTGGGCGGCCCCTTTTCGTTTGGCTAACATTATTTGCGCCTTGCCACTTCCGGCCATGTGCCTACCCTGACTCCCGATACGGGAGAGAGGCCATGAACAGGTACGTCAAGGGAACATGAGAGCCTGGCAGGTGGTGCGCCATGGTCGCCCGAGCCATGCGCTCAAACTTCGCGATGTCGAGCCCGCAACGCCGGGGCCGGGCCAGCTTCTCGTCAAGGCGCGCGCCAGCGTGCTCAATTACAACGAGGTCGATGGCTGTCATGGCCGATATCTGACCATAAATCCGCCGCTACCCTATACGCTTGGCATGGAATGCGTCGGTGAGGTTGTCGCCGCCGGGCCGGGCGAGGAAGCCTGGATTGGCCGTCAGGTCACCTCCAGCGGGTTCGGCGCGGTCGGCGCCCACGCCGACATCGTCCTCGCCTCCGCCGCCATGACCTTTGACATTCCGCCGGGGCTGAACGATGCGCAAGCGGCAGCGTTCTTCTATCCGTTCCATCTTGCCCATCTAGGCCTGTTCGAACGCGGACGACTGACTGCGGGCGAGACCGTGCTCGTCCACGCGGCGGCGGGCGGAGTCGGATCTGCCGCCGTGCAGCTTGCGCTCGCGGCGGGCGCGAGCGTCATCGCCACGGTCGGCAACGAGGAAAAAGCCGCCTTTGTCCG
Source organism: Novosphingobium sp. (assembly GCA_030830245.1). Lineage (GTDB taxonomy): Bacteria > Pseudomonadota > Alphaproteobacteria > Sphingomonadales > Sphingomonadaceae > Novosphingobium. The sequence continues at coordinate 1,692 of JAURNJ010000054.1, forward strand.
CGCGCTCGGCGCGCACCACGTGGTCAACTACCGCGCCGCCGACTTTGCCGAGACCGCGCTGGAGATCACCGGGGGCAGCGGCGTCGATGTCTGCTTCGACGGGGTTGGCGGCGAGACCATGCTGCAATCGCTGCGCTGCCTGGCAAGAGGCGGGAGGCACCTGACGATTGGCTTTGCCAGCGGCATCGAGGCCGAGGAGGTGCCCATGGTGAACGGCCGGATGCTGTGTTTCGGCAACTTCGACCTGATCGGGGTGATCCTCGCCTATACCCCGCCCACGATCGTGGGGAAGATCGCCGGGGCCAGCAACATGCCGGTGCCGCGCTTCAATCCGCCTACCACCGACATTGCCCAAAGCGTGCAGAACCACCTGCTGGAACTCCTTGCCGCCGGGAAGATCCGTCCGCTGGTCGGCGCAGAAGTGCCGTTCACTGAGCTGCCGCAAGCGCTAGAAGCGATGGAAGCGCGCGAGACAATTGGGCGCGTGGTCCTGCTGCGTTAGTGCGTTTTCCGTTCAAGCTGACGCGAACGGAAAGGCGACGCTCAAACGCCGCGCGGGCTTGTCGCAGTAGCCGTTCCCGATTGAACGACATCTGCTCCAAAACGCCGTGGCGGTTGCGTCACGCCAAATCGCGCGCCAGAGTTGCATCCACGAAAACGGGAGAGCGAATTCATGTATGATGTGATGCAAGGCGTGCGCGTTGTCGAGGTTTCCGAGCACACGTTCATGCCCGCCGCAGGCATGACCCTGGCCGACTGGGGGGCGGACGTGGTCAAGATCGAGCGCACCACCGGTGGCGGCGATCCGATGCGGTCACTCAACATTCCCAATCTGGAGGCTGGCGGCTTCAACCCCTATTTCGAGGCAGGCAACCGCGGCAAGCGCGCGATCACTCTCGACCTGCTGCAAGAGGCAGGGCGCGAGATCTTCTACAAGCTGATCGCGGGCGCCGACGTGTTCATCACCAACTTGCGCAAGAATGCCCGCGTCCAGATGGGGATCGAGCCCGAAGCCCTGTTCGCCCATAACCCGAAGCTGATCTATGCGCGCGGCACCGGCAACGGCCTGCGCGGCCCGCTTGCGCCGCAGGGCGGCTTCGACGGCGCGACAACGTGGTATCGCGGTGGACTCGCCTACATTTCCAGCAAGCCCGTCAAGGAACCGCCCGGCCCCGGCACATCCTATGGCGACCTAATCGGCGGCCTCTCCATGGCCGGCGCGATTTCCGCCGCCCTTTTCAAGCGCGAGCGCACCGGCAAGGGTTCGATTGTCGACAACACCCTCTATGCAGTCGGCTCCTACCTTGTCTCGCAACACGTCGCCATGGCTAGCCTCGGCAACCCGCGCGTTCCGGCTGAAATACCGCGTTCGGAAAGTTTCGACCCGCTCGTCCTGACCTACCGCACCAAGGACGATCGCTGGATCAACCTGTGCCTGCTGATGCCGAAGTGGTGGCCCGATTTCTGCAAGCATATCGACCGCGAGGACCTTACCGACGATCCCCGGTTCGTTGATACCAAGGCGCGTTATGTCAATCGCTCGGCTCTCATCGCCGAACTGGATGAGACTTTCGCGCGCCACACCATGCAGGAATGGGCGGCAAAGCTGGAATCGATGTCGGGGGTGTGGGCGCCAGCCTTCAGTCCGCTGGAAATATCCGAAGACCCGCAAGCCTTGATCAACGGTTTCATCGCGCCGGTCGGCGATGCCGACAAGCCGGACTACATGATGGCGGTAACGCCGCTGCAGTTCGACGAAAAGCCGGTCGGAAAGCTCAAGCGGGGCCCGAAATATGGTGAGCATACCGATGAAATTCTTGCCGAAATTGGCTGCGATCAGGCCGACCTTGCCAAGCTCCGCTCAGATGGCACCATCCTGTAACGACCAGGGGGCGCGCACCGGCGCCCCCCTTTAGTCACCAACCGCAGCGCTTGCCCGCGTTCTGCTTCCGCAGCCATTTGTCGAGCGGTGCGAAATACTTGCGGATCGATTTGCCGCTGATCTCCCGCGTCCCGGTGAAGGCGTGCAGCGCCTCGGGCCAGGGCTTGGACGCGCCCATCTCGAGCATGGCCTTGAAATTCTTGCCCACCTGCTTGTTGCCGTAGAAGCTGCAGCGATGCAGCGGTCCCTTCCAGCCAGCCTGCTTGCACGCCGCCTCATAGAACTGGAACTGC
>JAURNJ010000055.1 GCA_030830245.1 Novosphingobium sp.
CGAGGCGGTCGAGGCGATCCGGTCGAGCGCTCTGGAAGGCGTGCCGCACGGCTTCCTGGCCCGAACCGGCGGCGTATCGAGCGGACTGCTGACAAGCCTCAATTGCGGGCCGGGTTCGGGCGACGACACGGACGCGGTGGCTGAAAACCGCGTGCGGGCGGTCGCCGCGGTTGCGCCCGGCGCACGGCTGGTGTCGGTCTATCAGGTCCACTCCGCGATCTGCGTAACGGTCTTGGAACCTTGGGCGGATGACGCCCGGCCAGAGGCCGACGCGCTCGTTACAAACCGGCCGGGCCTCGTTCTCGGCATCCTGACTGCCGACTGCGCGCCGGTGTTGCTCGCCGACCGGCAAGCGGGCGTGGTCGGCGCAGCACATGCCGGATGGAAGGGCGCATTCGGCGGGGTCCTTGAAAACACGATCACTGCGATGGAAGCGCTGGGCGCCTCGCGCGGTCGCATCGTCGCGGCCATCGGGCCGTGCATTGCCCAGGCAAGCTACGAGGTGGACAGGGAATTTCACGACCGCCTGGTTTCGCATGAGGCCACGAATTCCGACCTGCTGGCCCCCGGCGCACCCGGCCATTACCAATTCGATCTGGAAGCCTATGTCGCGCGCCGACTTGCCGCTGGGGGAATCACCAGGATCGATCCGCTTGGCCTCGATACCTACGCCCAGCCGGAGCGCTTCTTTTCCTATCGCCGCTCCACCCATCGCGGCGAGCCCGGATACGGTCGGCAGATTTCGCTGATTGCCCTAGCCTGAAGCCCGCGCGGCGATTGAGCGTTGCTTTTCGGTTCGTGCCAGCTTGAACGGAAAACGCGCTAAAGCCCGCGCCAGATCTTGAGCTGCGAGGAGTCCGGCACACCGAAATCGTCGCGCTCGCAGCGCTGCGGCAGGAAGCGGCGCGAGTAGCACAGGCGCATTCCCTTGAGCCAGCCGCGCTGGTTGGCTTCGATCCCCACCTGCTCGCGCTTCCAGTCCGGATTGGCGGCGACGAAGGCTTCGCGCAGATCGCCTGCCGTCAGCCCCTCCTGACGCGAGAGGCGATCGGCATCGGGCCACTGGATGGAGCGCCACAGGATGTTGCTCACCTTGAAATAGGTTTCTGGCTTCCTCGCCATGCACGAGCCGTGCTTGGCCCATTCGTGTTCAAGCAGCCAGGGGACCGGGGTCATGCACAGGTTGCGGCGGATCAGATCCCGCTTCGGCCGGGTGGCGGCACCGCACCACTGCGGCGGCGGACCCTTGGCCGCTTCGGGCCACAAGCCATGCAGGACAAACCCGAAGCGTCCGTTGCGGCCCGAACATTGCATCGAGCTCTTGTCGCGAGCCGACTTGCAGTATTCCGGCGACCAGCTGGCAGCGAGGACATAGCGGGCGACGGGAACCTTGCGCACCGGGCCTTCGGCGCGCGGTGGCCGGACGGGATCGATACGGACGGGAATGGAGCACTGATAGGCCTGGGCAAGTGCGGGAGCTGGCACCAGCAGTGATAAAAAGGCCATCGGGCCGACGCAGGCGGCCCGCAAGCGCGAACGCGCGTCGCCCGTTAGGGCGCCCTCCCGGAGGCGTCGGAGAAGCCGACATGCCGCGAGGGAATTAGGACTCATAACGGCGTGAAATCCAGCCCGATATCGGCAGCGGGCGCGCTTTGCGTCAGCCGACCGACCGAGACATAATCGACCCCGCTCGCGGCTATTGCGCCGATCGTCTTGAGATTGACTCCGCCAGACGCCTCGCAAGGCACCCGTCCTGCGACCAGCGCCACTGCCTCGCGCAAGGTTTCCGGCCCCATGTTGTCGAGCAGCAGATGGTGCGCGCCAGCGGCCAGCGCCGGTTCGATCTGGTCGATCTGGTCCACCTCGCAGATGATCCGCTCGACTCCCGCCTCGCGCGCGCGGCGCACCGCCTCGCCGACGCTGCCAGCGACGAGCACATGGTTGTCCTTGATCATCGCCGCATCCCATAGCCCCATCCGGTGGTTCTGCGCGCCCCCCATGCGGGTAGCGTATTTTTCGAGGTGCCTGAGGCCGGGAATCGTCTTGCGGGTATCGAGCAAGATCGCATTGCCGCTCATGGCATCGACGTACTGGCGGGTCATGGTCGCAATGCCAGACAGGTGCTGCAAGGTGTTGAGTGCAGACCGCTCGGCAGTAAGCATTGCCCGTGCATTGCCGGAAAGACGCATCAAGTCCGTGCCGGCCGCAACTTGCTCGCCTTCGCCGGCCAGCAGCTCGATCTCCATTGCGGGATCGAGCTTGCGGAAGAATTCTGCGGCAATCGGCAGGCCCGCGACGACGATGCCGTCGCGGCTGTCCATGACGCCGGAAAAGCGATCCTGCGGTCCAATCACGGTTTCGGAAGTGACGTCGCGCCCGCCGCCGGGCAGCCCGACGCCCAAGTCCTCGTCGAGTGTCGCTTGCACGAATTGGGCGAGATCGAAGCCAGGGATGCTGAAAGTCATGCGCGCTGCATGCCAATTCGTTCCCTAGCTGTCCATCCGCAGTGGCCGGGTGCGAGCGTCAGTGGACGAACCGCGCGATCACGTCCCGGTAGCTGCGCGAAACCTTCACCTGTGCGCCCGAATCGAGCACCAGGAAGCATTCACCGTTGGTGTGCGGCTTGA
>JAURNJ010000056.1 GCA_030830245.1 Novosphingobium sp.
AGGAAACGCGCAACGACCAGCTTTGGGCCGTACCTTACCTGCCGATTGACCCGGCTGACCTTGGCCGCAGCTATGAAGCGGTGATCCGCGTCAACTCGCAGAGCGGCAAGGGCGGCTTTGCCTGGGTGATCGAGCAGGATCAGGGCCTCAAGTTGCCCAAGCGGATGCAGGCGCACTTTTCCAAGCACGTGCAGGAACTCGCCGACGAACTGGGCCGCGAATTGCAGGCCGACGACATCTGGCAGGTGTTCCAGCGGGTTTACCGGCTCGAAGGCAAGCAGCGCTTCGAGCTGGTCGAATACGAGGAGAGGCGCGCGCCAGACCGCAGCCGCATATTCGCGGGCAAGATCGTCGTCGACGGCAAGGAACAATCTGTTTCGGGTCGCGGCAACGGCCTGATCTCGGCAATCCTTGCCGCACTAGACGAGAGTTTCGGCGTGAAGCTCGATGTGCGCGACTATGTGGAACACGCCATGTCAGGCGGCTCGGACGCCACGGCGGCAGCCTATGTCGAATGCACGCGTGAGGACGGCACGGTGGTCTGGGGCGTTGGCATCCACCCCGACGTAGCCACTGCCAGCGTGCGCGCGGTGCTTAGCGCAGCGAACGCACTGGGCGGATAGTCCGGCAGGGTCGCCGGTCCGGCATCGACGATCAGGGCGTCGCTGAACGGGTCGACTGCGCCCCACAGCGCGTCTGCCATGGCATCGAGGTCGGAGAAGTCGACCGGAGCGCCGCGCGGATCGCGCCGGTTCAGCAACAGGCGGCGACCCAGCGAATCGAGCAGGCGGCGGCGCAATGCCGCCTGCAGGAGAGCAAGCCGCATCAGCGCATCTTCGCCGGCGGAGAGGCTCGCTGCGCCGCGCCGCGCGCTCCACTCGCGTTCGATCTGGCCTACGCGCTCCATGACCATGGCGCTGTATTGGCGATGGGGCCCGCGATGCAGCGGCAAGCTGGTTGCCAAAGCCGCCTCCTCATGCGCTGGCAAGAGCATGCCATTGAGTCGGAAGTCATCGAAGCCGAGCCGCCGCCGGTCCACCTGCGCGAACATCGTCCGAAAGGCGCTTCGGCCCAGAAGCTGGAAGGGCAAAAGATGATGGCGCTGCATCCCCGGATCGTGGCCCGGTCTGTTGCTCCGATTGACCGACCGGAACGGAATGCGCGGGCGAAGTTGTCGGGTCTCCCGCCTCATCCGCTGCGCCTGACAGTGACCAGTTTGCCGAAATCCGATGGAACCACCCGCATGGGCTCGCCGTCCGGTCCCTCGAACTCGATTTCGCGGCGGAACGGACCGTTGCTGACAATATAGTCAATAAAGCGGACCGCAAGCTTGGCCGTATCGGCCGGAGATTCGCCCTCGCGGCGCTGAACGGCAAGCTCCTGCCCTGCGAAGAAGCCCAGCCCTTCGCTGCGCACGCCCTCGCCAGTGTGTTCCAGCGCAGTCAGGCCGAGCGCTGGGAATGGTCCGCCGGAGAGCCAGCCCAGCGCGACGCGCGAGAAATACTGCGGCTCCATCCAGCTGCGAGCCGGATGCCAGCACACTGCTTCCACGGAAAGCGGAAGTGCGATTGTCCCGGCAAGCCTCAGCATGGCATGGACCACGGGGATCATGGCGAAACCGCCAGAAAGGTGATGGCCGGGCAGCAGGGTAATGGCGTCGAGCTCCTGCCCGTCCGGGTGGAGAGACAGGCCGAAGTCGTGTGCGCGTGGCGGCGGCGGCAATGCGGGAGACGGAGCCAATCCGACCAGGTCGAAGGTCAGGCCGCTTACCAGCAGTTCGAGCAGGCCCTCATTATCGTTTGGCGGTCGATAACTGACATGAGCAGCAGCGCCGGCGACATCGGACGATTGCAGCAGGCGCTCGATATCATCCGCGCAAGGGCGCTTGCCCTTGGCAAACAACAGCGACAAACCGGCCTGGCTTGCGTCCATGCCCTGACTATTGTCCCCTCATGAAAATTGCGACCCGCGAACAAACGCCTGAAAATCATTGCTGGCAAGCCGTCCGCGCCTCAAGTCCACCGCCTGGAAATGCGCCCGGACTGGACCAGTAATTTCCTAATAAATCCCCAACTCCAGCCCCTCACCAAGCGCCGCTCCAAGTTCGCGGCAAGCTGCGAGAACATCTTCGTCAACCGATTTCGGTGCCAGGATCGCTTCCGGCGTTTGCGCACCCATGTTTGCGATCAAGGAATCGGCGACCCGCTTCAACCGCCAGCCAGTCACGATCCGGTCTATTTGCGCCTGTGCTCCGCGCCCGTCAGAACCCGCCGCGATCGCTGTTGCATAGGCGCGCCCTTCAACGCGGCCGAGCAGCGGATAATAGCACCTGTCGAACATCTCCTTCATCATGCCGGTCATCGTGCCCAGGTTTTCCGGGCAAATAAAAAGGTATGCCGATCCCGCGAGCAGCACTTCAGGCGTCGTCTCGCTTGCTGAGATCAGCATGGCACTCTCGCCTGCACCCTGCTTTGCCGCCCTCGCCATCGCCTCAGCGGCTCCGGTCCTGCTGTGCCAGATGATTGCCAGCGCGATCCCAAATCTCCCCGCCTCGCACGGATACCGTCTGCTTCTGGCCCCGAATAGGAATTTACACCAGCGATGGGTAAATTAACATATTGCAATGACGATCGGCTCGACAGCATCAGCATGGGTAGAAACATCGCTCGCAGGCAAGGCCTGGCGCTGGCGCGGCGGCAACATGGCGCTCGAGCAATCGCCCGCTTGTCTGGACAACAACCTGATCGACCAGTTGCTGTTGTCGCGCGGAATTGCCCGGGACGATCTGGAACGCCACCGTTCGCCGTCGCTGCGTAACTTTCTGCCCGATCCTTCCGACTTCCGGGACATGGACGCCGCAGCCGAGCGACTCGCCCAAGCCATTCTGACCACGGAGAAGGTGACCATTTTCGGCGACTACGACGTCGATGGCGCCACCAGTGCAGCTTTGCTGATCCGCCTGCTTGCCGCGCTGGGGCATCGGGCGGACTATTACATCCCAGACCGCTTGCTCGAAGGCTATGGCCCTTCGGGTGAGGCGCTGGTGAGGCTGGCGCGCGAGGGATCCAGCCTGATCGTCACGGTCGATTGCGGGGCCATGGCGCACGAGGCGCTGGCCATGGCGCGCGATGCGGGAGTCGATGTGATTGTCGTCGACCACCACAAGTGCGCGCCGGAACTCCCGGTCGCTGCCGCACTCGTCAACCCCAACCGGCTGGACGAAGGCGAGGCTGGCGCGGCGCATGGCCATCTTGCGGCAGTCGGTGTCGCCTTCCTGCTGGCAGTGGCGACCGTGCGCACCCTGCGCCAGCGCGGCTATTTCGAGAGCCGCCCAGAACCAGACCTGTTCGCGCTGCTCGATCTGGTGGCCCTGGGCACGGTAGCCGATGTCGCTGCGCTCAAGGGCCTTAACCGCGCCATGGTCGCGCAAGGCCTCAAGATCATGGCACGGCGTGAGAACGTGGGCATGGCGGCGCTGATCGACGCTGCCCGACTCAACCGCGCGCCGACTTGCAGCGATCTCGGGTTTGCTCTCGGCCCAAGGATCAACGCAGGAGGCCGTGTTGGCGAATCGAGCCTTGGCGTGCGTCTCCTGACCACGGGCGATCCGGAAGAAGCCCGAACGATCGCGCAGCAGCTCTCGCAGCTCAACGAGGAACGCCGGGCCATCGAGGCAACCGTGCAGGAAGCTGCCGAAGGGCAGATCGCGGGCCAGCACAACCGCTCCGTCCTCGTGCTGGCCGGGCGCGGCTGGCATCCCGGCGTGATCGGCATCGTTGCCGGGCGAATCAAGGACAAGACCGGCAAGCCAGCGCGTGTCGTGGCGCTGGACGACGAGCA
>JAURNJ010000057.1 GCA_030830245.1 Novosphingobium sp.
ACGAGGACGGCTTCCTTTACGTGATCGGGCGGCGGACCGACCTGATCCTGCGCGGCGGCGAGAACGTCTATCCGGCTGAGATCGAGGCGGTGCTGAGCGAGTGCGCAGGCGTCGCCGCCTGTGTCGTCATCGGCTTGCCCCACGAAGACCTGGGCGAAAGCGTCCACGCCATCATAGAAGTGCAGGATCCCGCCCGTCCGCCTTCGGAAGATGACCTGCGCGCGCACATTGCCGAGCGGCTGGACCGATACAAATGCCCGGCGAGCTACGAATTCGTCTTGGAGCCGCTGCGGGACGCGGCAGGCAAGGTGCGCCGAAGCAAGCTCAGGGATGAAAGGATCGGCAACTAGCGCGGACCGGTCGGCGAGCGTACGAGTTGCGAAAGGGCGCGAAGAACTGCCACCATCGCAATCAAATAGCGCGACGCTTTACCCGATCCGCTTTGCAATCCAGATCAGGTGGTGCGCTCCCCTGTCGCCGGCACGCTCCCTGACCTTGATTTCCTCCACTTCGAAGCCGGCTTCAACAAGGCGTATCGCAAACTCCGCGTCCGGCCAGGCCGACCAGATCGCAAGGATGCCGCCCCGCTTCAGGGCCAATCTTGCCGCCTGCAGTCCGCGCGCCGTGTAGAGCATGTCATTGGCGAGGCGGGTGATGCCTTCGGGGCCGTTATCGACGTCGAGCAATATCGCGTCGTATCCGGAACGCGCGGCATCGATCAACATCGCGACATCGCAGTCGACCAAATCGACCCTGGGATCGTCCAGGCAGGCGGCGGTCAGTTTCTGCATCGGTCCGCGAGCCCATTCGATGACCTCGGGCACGAACTCCGCCAAGGTGACGCGGGCATCGGCGTTCAACGCCGCAAGGGCCGCTCGCAGGGTATAGCCCATGCCATAGCCACCGATCATAACTTCGGGCGCAATCCGGGAGCCAATCCGCTCACAGGTTATCGTTGCCAGAGCCTCTTCAGACGAGGATGCCCTGGTGCTCATCAACTCGGTTTGATCGAGCAGGATGGCAAACTCGTTGCCCTGCTGGACTAGCCGCAATTGCACGCCATCGGGCACCTGGGCCGTGGCGATAAGGTCGTAGCCGTCTATCGAGATCGGGTCGGGTCGGTGGGGCTTCTCGGCCTGCTCTAACGCGATGACTTGCGTGCCTTGCGCGCGGCATAGCGCGCATCGCGCGCCGCCTTGCGTTCGGCCTCCGTTGGCTGGCTGGCAATTGCCGCCGCCTTTTCGGCTTCCGCGAGCCTTTCAGCTTCGGCCCGCTGGGCTGCGCGCTCCGCTGCGCGCTGGGCCTTGGCTTCCTCGCGCTCGCGAGCCTTTGCCGCGCGTTCGGCCAAAACTGCCGGATCGACCGGAGGTTTGGCCTTCAAGCGAGCAAGGGCGGTTTCGCGCGCCTTGCTCGCTGCTGCCACCCGGTCCTGAAAGCTCGGTTCCTTGTATCCTGCCATCTATTTTGTGCCTGCCATTCCGTTTCAGTCGTTCGCGCCTGCGCGGCAGGACACGAAGTGATGGATTGTCGTTGGCGAGGCGCCTAGCATGGACTTGCCGCGAAAGCGATTGGCAGTCATCGGGAGGCGTGGAATGCATGACGGACCGTCGTTTCGCGCATCGTGATTGCCGGTTTGAGGGAGTTTGATGAGCGCGGATAAACTTGAAGGGCATCGCCAGCCATGGCCAGTTGGCGCCTCTTCAAGGTTGCGCTGAAGCGGTTCATATCCTGTGAAACCCCAATCCTTCGATGCGATTGTCCTTGGCGCAGGAGCTGCCGGACTGATGTGTGCTGCCCAGGGCGGGCAGCGCGGCAAGCGCACGGTCGTGATCGAGAAAGCGGAAAGGCCCGGCAAGAAGATCCTGATTTCAGGCGGAGGGCGATGCAACTTCACGAACTTGCATACCTCGCCAGAAAACTATCTCTCTGAAAATCCCCATTTCGCCAAGTCGGCGCTGAGCCGCTTTACCCCGCAAGATTTCCTGGACTTGGTCGAGGCGCATGGAATTGCATGGCACGAAAAAACGCTCGGCCAGCTGTTCTGCGATGAATCGGCCCGGCAAATCGTGGACATGCTTATGAACGAAGTGACCCGGAGCAGCGGGCAGGTCGTCTGCGATCAGACAATCGAGGATGTCTCGCACAGCGACGGCCAATTTCGCGTGACAACACAGGGCGGCACCTACGAGGCTTGCGCGCTCGTCATCGCGACCGGCGGCCCTTCGATCCCGAAGATGGGCGCCACCGGCTACGCCTATGACCTGGCGAGGCGATTCGGCCTCAAGGTGGTTGAGCCCCGCCCCGCCCTCGTCCCACTGACGCTGGGCGGAGAGGACGTGCTGTTTCGCGACCTGTCCGGCGTGTCTGCCGACGTCATCGCACTCACCGGCAAGGCATCGTTTCGCGAAGCGGCGCTGTTCACCCATCGCGGGCTATCCGGGCCCGCCATCCTGCAAGTCTCGTCCTACTGGCGGCACGGACAGCCGATCCAAATCGACTTCCTGCCGGATGAGGAGCGCGACTGGCTCCTCGCCGCAAAAGCAACCGGCCCGCGCCAGACCCTGCGCGCCATGCTCAAGGAAAGGCTGCCCGACCGACTCGCCGTCACCCTCGCCGATCGCATCAACTTGCCCGACATGCTTGGCAATTGTTCCGACGCAAAACTTGGCGAGGCGCAGCAACGCCTTTCCAGCTGGCGCTTCCTGCCCAACGGAACCGAAGGCTTTGCAAAGGCGGAGGTCACGGCTGGCGGTGTCAGCACTGCCGAACTTTCTTCGAAAACAATGGAAGCCAAACGCGTTCCGGGTCTGTATGTGGTCGGCGAAGCGGTTGATGTGACCGGCTGGCTGGGAGGCTACAACTTCCAGTGGGCCTGGGCCAGCGGGTGGGCTGCCGCCCAATCCATCTGACTGCGGCTCGCCGCGCAATTTCGCGCGGCGATATCAAGCAATGCGAGATCGATGACCTTTCCAGAACTCCCGCCGTTCCTCGGCGAAGCGCTTACCGAGCGCGGCTATTCCAGTCCCACTCCGGTCCAAGCCGCCGTGCTTGAACCACAGGCCCTGGGGCGCGACCTTGTCGTTTCGGCCCAGACCGGTTCGGGCAAGACAGTCGCCTTCGGCCTTGCCATGGCAGGCGATCTGCTTGGCGATGACGGTTCGATTCCGCGCAGCGACAGGCCCTTGGCACTCGTCATCGCTCCCACGCGCGAACTGGCGCTACAGGTCAGCCGCGAGCTGGCGTGGCTTTACGGCAAGGCTGGTGCGCGCATTGCCACCTGCGTGGGCGGCATGAACCCGTCGCTGGAGCGCAGGGCGCTTCAGGCCGGCGCAACCATTGTTGTCGGTACGCCCGGCCGCCTGCGCGATCACCTGGAACGAGGCGCGCTCGATCTCTCGTCGCTCGCCGCCGTGGTTCTCGACGAAGCCGACGAGATGCTCGACATGGGCTTTCGCGAGGATCTCGAGGAGATTCTCGACGCAACGCCGGAATCGCGCCGCACCTTGCTGTTTTCGGCAACGATGCCGCGCCCGATCGAAGCGCTGGCCAAACGCTACCAGCGCGATGCCTTGCGCATCTCCACGGTCGGGGATGATCGCGGGCATGGCGATATCTCTTACCAGGCAGTCACGGTTTCGCCGTCCGAGATCGAGAACGCGGTGGTCAACCTGCTGCGCTTTCATGAAGCGGAAACGGCGATCCTGTTCTGCGCCACGCGCGAAAGCGTCCGCCATCTGCACGCGACCTTGCAGGAGCGCGGCTTTGCCGTCGTGGCGCTGTCGGGCGAACATTCACAATCCGAACGCAACCACGCGCTTCAGGCGCTGCGCGACCGGCGCGTGCGGGTCTGCGTCGCGACTGACGTTGCCGCGCGCGGCATCGACCTGCCCACGCTCAGCCTCGTCGTGCATGTCGAGATCCCGCGCGACGCCGAAACCCTCCAGCACCGCTCTGGCCGGACCGGCCGCGCGGGCAAGAAGGGCACGGCAGTCCTGATCGTGCCCTATCCTCGCCGTCGCCGCGTTGAGGAAATGCTCAGGCGCGCGAAGATCAACGCGGAATGGATCGCAGCACCAGGCCGCGAGGCCATCCAGGCGCAGGATCGCGAGCGGCTGCTGGGTGCCCTGCTCCAGCCCGTCGAGCTGGACGAAACCGACCGGGAATTGGCCGAACGCCTGCTGGCCGAGCGATCGCCGCAGGACATCGCGGCCATGCTCGTGCGTGCGCACCGTGCCCGTCTTCCCGAGCCCGAGGACCTGATCGAGAACACGCCCGAAGCGCGTCGGACCGCGCAGCAGGAGCGGCATCGCCCCGGATTCGAGGACGTGGTCTGGTTCCGCATGAACATCGGTCGCCGCCAGAACGCCGATCCGCGCTGGATCCTGCCCCTGCTATGCCGACGCGGGCACATTACCCGTAATGAAATTGGCGCGATCCGCATCGGCCCGGCCGAAACCCATTTCCAGGTGCCGCGCGCCATTGCCGGGAAATTTGCCGCCGCACTCACGCGCACTGCGGGTACCGATGACGACGAGGAAGCCCTGCTGATCGAGCAATCGGATGAAGCTCCGCGCGAAGCAGCGAGGCAGAACCGCAAGGGGGCTCGCCCCGGCAACGACGCAGCGCCCAAATATCAGCCCAAGCCGCACCGCAAGGGCTTCGGCAAGGGCCCCGGCGCGCGCGACGGTTCCACACCGCGAGCGAAGGGAGGCAAGAAGCCCGGCCCGCATCGGCGCAAGGACAAATGACCGGCCCCGCCGCGCCGTTGCAGATACTCGTCGATGCCGACGCCTGCCCGGTCAAGGACGAGATCTACAAGGTGGCGCTGCGCCACAAGGTTCCGGTCACTATCGTGTGCAACAGCTGGTTTCGCATTCCCCGCGATCCCTTGATCGACCGGGTCGTCGTCAGCGACGGTTTTGACGCCGCCGACGACTGGATTGCCGAGGCGTCGCACGAACGCAGCATCGTCATCACATCGGACATATTGCTGGCTGATCGCTGTCTGAAATCGGGCGCGACAGTCATCGCGCCAACGGGAAAGCCGTTCACTCACAGCTCGATCGGAAGCGCGATAGCGGTCAGGGCAATCATGAACGACCTGCGCGCGGGCGGAGACCAGATCGGCGGGCCGGCGCCATTCAGCAAGGCGGACCGATCAAGGTTCCTTCAGGTGCTCGACACCGAGCTAACGCGGATGGCGCGCAGTTGACTCGCGCCGAGGCCGATGGTCGACAAGAACGACGTTTCCATTCCAAAGACAGGGCATTCGCGATAGACGGCCCACTCTCATGAGGCATCCCCGGCAGCACCATGGCGCGTAAACACCCAAAGCATGGCCACCATGTCGATCTGGACAATGACGAGGAAGAAGCCCCGCCACCGGTGCCTTGCTGGCTTTGCGGCAGGCCCACCGGGCAGTCCATCGTGTGGCATCATCCGATACCCAAAAGCCGTGGCGGGCGCGATGTCATGCCCATGCACGCCATCTGCCAGCAGATGCTGATCACGACATTCACCAATTCCGAACTGCAGCGCCACGGGATGGACGTGGAAGGCCTGCTGGCCAATCCAGACGTGCGCAAATTCGTCGACTGGGTGGCAAACAAGGATCCCGATTTCACGGCAACCATCGCCAAGAAGAAGCGCTGAGGCAACGCACCAGTGACAGGCACCCATTTACCCATCCGCGTGGCCGCGCTCTACAAGTTTGCCCGCATGGACGATTGCGAAGCCATTCGCGGCGAGTTGGCGCGCATCTGCTGCGCTTCCGGGATAAAAGGAACGCTGCTGCTCGCCCCGGAAGGGATCAACGGCACGATTGCTGGTTCGGATCAGGCCATCGATGGTGTTGTGGCGTTCATCCGGAACCTCCCCGGCTTCTCCGATCTCGATGTGAAATATTCGGCGGCCGAGACGTTACCTTTCTATCGCATGAAAGTGCGGGTTAAGCGCGAGATCGTGACCATGGGCGAGCCTCACGTCGATCCGCTCGCCGGCACCGGGCATTATGTGGCACCGCAGGACTGGAATGCCTTGATCAGCGATCCGGGCACGATCTTGATCGACACGCGAAATGACTACGAAGTCGCCATCGGCACCTTCGCGGGCGCCATCGATCCCGGCACCGCGAGCTTCCGGGATTTTCCCGCCTGGTTCCGCGCCGAGCGCGAAAGGCTGCTGGAAAGTGGCGACCAACCGAAGATCGCCATGTTCTGCACCGGCGGCATTCGCTGCGAGAAATCGACCGCCTTCCTGAAATCCGAAGGCATCGATGAGGTCTATCACCTGCAGGGCGGAATCCTGAAATACCTCGAGACCATCCCTGCAAATCACAGCCTTTGGCAGGGTGAATGCTTCGTGTTCGACGAGCGCGTTGCAGTCGGCCACGGCCTCGAAATCGGGACGCATGAGTTGTGCCGGGCTTGCCGCAGGCCAGTTAGCCAGGATGATCGCGCGTCGCCGCTTTACGAGGCCGGAGTGAGTTGCCCTGCCTGCCATTCGGAGCGCAGCGAGGCCCAGCGGGCGAAATATGCCGAGCGTGAGCGGCAGGAACGGCTGGCTCGCTCGCGCGGCACGGCGCATGTCGGCGCAAGCTTGCCAAACCCGCGTGACCGATAGGCCGATCCTCTACAGCTTCCGGCGCTGTCCCTATGCCATGCGCGCCCGCATGGCGCTCGCGGTAAGCGGTACGGTCTGCCACATTCGCGAAGTGAAGCTCTCGCGCAAGCCGGCGGAACTGCTTGCCGCCTCGCCCAAGGCAACCGTTCCGGTGGTGGTGGAGCCCGATGGCCGGGTTATCGCGGAGAGCCTCGACATTATGCGCTGGGCGCTGAAATGCAACGATCCAGAAGGGTGGCTGGAGCGCGAGGACCTTGCCCTGATCGAAGCCAACGACGGCCCGTTCAAGCATCACCTCGATCGATACAAATATCCCGAACGCCACGGCTCGGACCCAGTCATCCATCGCGATTCGGCACTTGCCCTGCTCGAAACCCTCGAAAGGCGGCTCGCAGCGCAGGCCAATCTGTGCGGCGAGGAGCGCGGCATCACCGACATCGCAATTTTCCCGTTCGTGCGGCAGTTCGCACAGGCTGATCGCTGTTGGTTCGACGCGCAAACCTTGCCACGCCTGCAGGCGTGGCTTGGCCGCCATCTCGCATCGCCAATGTTCGGAGCGATCATGATCCGTCTTGAACCTTGGCAAGCTGGAGATCAGCCGATCGTATTTCCCGCCGACTGACCGGTCGGACGTAACCCGTCCCGGTTAATCCGGGTCGAGGTGTTCCTCGGCAAATGCAGCTGCCGCCCCGAACAGGCCGGGTTGCGGGTGCGTAATGGTCTTGACCGGCAGACCGGCCATAAGCTTTTCGAACCGGCCCTTGGCGCGAAAGCGTTCGGCAAAGCCCGATCGCACGAGAGTGTCGCGAAGCCGCAGGCCGAGACCTCCGGCAATTACCATACCGCTCGCCCCCTGGGCCAAGGCAATGTCGCCAGCGACCGAGCCAAGCGACAGGCAGAAGCGCTCGACGGCGGCAGCGGCAAGGCTGTCCTGACCGGAAGTGCCAAGCTGCCAGAGGGTACGGTCGTCGAGCAGGCGGATCGCGCGCCCTTCAAGGCCGGCCAGCGTTTCGTAGATGTCGACGATGGCCGGGCCGGATACCACCCTTTCGGTCGACACCCGGCGATGACGCTGGCGCAGCCGAGCCAGTATCGCGTCCTCGATTGTGTCGAGCGGCGCGAAGTCAAGATGCCCGCCTTCGGTCGGCTGGACACGGTATCGACCCGACCCGTCGCGCCAGACATGAGCGACGCCGAGGCCGGTGCCGGGCCCGACGACGCTGAGCGTGCCAGATGTGGGGAGCGGCACGTCAGGACCGGAGAGGTGGATGAAATCGTCCTCCCCTGCGAGCGCGACCGCGTGGCCGACCGCGCAGAAATCGTTCACCGCTGTGCAGCGCTTCACCCCGAAACGCCCGTAAATCTGGGACTTGCGGATGGTCCAGGGATTGTTGGTCAGGCGAATGACGTCATCGTCCACCTGCGCAGCTACCGAAAGGGCCAAGGCATCCGGCAAGCGGCCGCCCTGTCCTTCGGCAAAATGCTCCCATGCGCTTTCGAAGCTGCCGAAATCCGAGGTTTGCAGCGTGACCGGCTCGTCGAGCGAGACTTGCCTGTCCCGGTTCACGTCGGCCAGGCAAAAGCGCGCATGGGTGCCGCCGATGTCTATGCTGACCAGGCGAGTGCCGGATTTCATGTCGCTTGCCATGACCGCGTAACCCTGTCTGCTCAGTAAAGGAACATCGGCATGCCCTCGACCTTGAGCAGCTCGGCACGATACTGCGCCGGATCGTAAAGACCAGGCACGCTGACCCGCCGGGTTCCCTTCAGCACGGTATCGGCAGGCACGCACTGGTAATTGCCATCCTGCAGGCACACCATGGTGCCGGTACGGCCCTCTTCGATCAACTGCGCAGCGTAGGCCCCGAAGGCGAAGCCAACCATCCGGTCCATCGCGTCCGGCTCGCCTGCCCGCATCAGGTAAGCAATCTCCTGAACGATCGTCCCCCGGCCCGAACGCGCCTCGATCTCGCGGGCCAATCGCGTGCCGACGTTGACGCTGTTGCGCATCGAAGCGGTGGTGCTCATTTCGTCAGGCGCGCTCTCTCCGGCAATGCTGGCGCCTTCGGAGATCATGCAGATCGCATAGTTGTCGGGATTGCTGGCCTTGTCTTCCAGCAGCAGCG
>JAURNJ010000058.1 GCA_030830245.1 Novosphingobium sp.
AGAAGGTAAGGCTTTACGCAAGAAAAGCGGGAGAGATTCATGAGCGATACCCTCGACCCCAGCGGCAAGACGGTGGTCGTCACTGGCGCGGCAAGCGGCATCGGACGCGAACTGGCGCGGCAGCTGGCGGCACAGGGCGCAATGCTGGTCATCACCGACATCAACGCGGATGGTCTCAAGGCGGTCGCCGACGAGTTGGAAGCCAAAGGAGTTTCGGTCTGGGCTCCGGTCGTGGACATGACCGATTTTGTCGCTGTCGACGCCTTTGCAGAAAAAGTGATCAAGGTAGCAGGCGACACCCTTGCTTTCGTGTTCGCCAATGCCGGCATCCACGGCATTACGCCCGCCATCGACCCGGACCTCGCGCTGTTCGACACGGTGCTCAAGGTGAACTTGATGGGTCCGGTGCACATGTCGAAGGCCTTCGTGCCCCGGCTGATGGCGCGCGGCGGACCGGCGCAGCTGGTCATCACCGGATCGCAGGCCAGCTTTCTCGCAGCGCCCGGGATCGCCCCCTATGTCGCAGCCAAGCACGCCGTCTGGGGCTTTGCCGATTCGCTGCGGATCGAGCTGCTCTTGGCGCAGAGCCAGGTTGGCGTTTCGGTCGTCGCGCCAAGCCGGGTCGACACGTCGATCACGCGCGGCCGCACCGAGGAATACCGGGCACAGGGCGGGGACAAGGCAGTCGAAGACTATCTTGCCTCGATGGTCGGGCCAGACAAGATCGCCGAGGTGATCATCCGCGAAGCAAAGAAGCGCGAGTTCTGGATCATACCATCGCACGAATCGACGCTCGAAGCATTCAAGGCGCGCGCCGATGCGATCATCGCGGCAATGCCCGCGGGCGGGATTCCGTTCGAACGCGCTGGCGCATAACCGCCAAACAGGCAGGGAGAGAAACTGATGGAAGTAGATGTGAATGGCCTCGCCGTCGTGGTGACGGGTGCGGCATCGGGGATCGGGCGCGCGACGGCGCTGGCATTTGCCGCCAACGGAGCAAAGGTTTTCGCGGTCGATGTCAACGAGGCCGGTCTCGCCGAAACGAGGGCCATGGCTACAAACGGCAACGTGGTAACGCACAAGGCCGACCTGATCGATCCGGCCAACTGCGCCCCCACGATCGATGCGGCAGTGGCGCAGATGGGCAAGCTCGATGCCCTGTGCAACATCGCCGGCGTCCTCAGGATCGAGGCGCTGGAGGATGTCACGCCCGCAACCTGGGACTTCATCTATGGCGTGAACGTGAGGGCGCCGTTCTTCCTCAGCCAGGCGGCAATGCCTCACCTGCTCGAAAGCAATGGCGCCATCGTAAACATCTCTTCGGCAACGGCATTTCGCGGCTATGCCTATGTCACGGCCTACACCTCCAGCAAGGCGGCGGTGGCGCACATGACCAAGTCGCTTCAGGCCGAAGTGATCAAGTCGGGCGTGCGCATCAACGCCATCGCCCCCGGTTCGGTCAACACGCCGATGGGCACCGGCGGCAGCGGCGGCGCAATGGACAAGTTCGACATGGACCTGTTCGTGCGCATGATGCAGATTCGTCCCGGCTCGCCGCCGGAAAGCTACACCGACATCATCCTCTATCTCGCCTCGCCGCAGAACCAGATCATTCGCGGTGCCGTGCTCAATGTCGACGATGGCATGGACGCGACCTGAGAGTCTTTTTCGAATTTCGCGATCTGCGAATTTCGATTGCAGTTCCAGCCCACTCCCCACCCGGCCACCCAACGAGATGGTATGCTTTGGGTGGCCGGGTGGGGAGTGGGCAGGTGCCGAACGATCAGAAAACCGCCGAGGCCGGGTTTCTGATCAAACACCAAACCCTGCTGACTTTCCCTGGGCGATGGACTCGCGGGGCGGTTTCGGAATACGAACGCGCCGGTATCAATATCGTCCCAGGGAGAAGGCAGCATGGCCGAAGCAGATCCGGCAATCGTGGACAGCAACTGGTCGGCCCGGCTTCACGCCGCCGTCAATGCACTCGATCCAGTGGTCGCGCTCCTTGCGCTGGTCCACCTCACGGGAGACCGGACCTTGCTCGCCAGCCACGGCCCTGCCTTCGACGGCGTGTCGCGCCGGGGCGGCTCCTCGTTTTCTGCAAAGGCGGCGCAGACGCCCAAGGAACCCGATGCAAAGGTGGTTGCCGACATCCGCGCGCGGCTGATCTCGGCGATGGAAAGCAATCCCGCCGCCGTCATCCATGCCCCTGACCGCGCGCTGTTCCGGCAGATGGCCGAATTCTGCATCGGCGCGCCCCTTTCCGACGATGCCGCCGGGATGGGGCGCGAAGCGGCAGGTTTCGTCGTCGGCGAAGGCGGGATCGAGGCCACGAAAGTTCCGCCCGAAGATTTCGAGGTGCTGATCGTCGGCGCGGGCATGATGGGCATCGTCGCCGCCATCCGCCTCAAGGCCGCAGGCTTTCGCATCCGCGTCATCGAGCGCAACACCGGCGTCGGCGGGACATGGTTCAACAACACCTATCCCAATGTCGCGGTCGACACGCCCAGCGTCGAATACTCGATCTCGTTCGCGCAGAATTCGTCCTGGTCGAAATATTACCCTCGCGGTGGAGAATATCGCGAATATCTCGACGGCGTGGCGCGCAAGTACCGCATCTTCGACCAAATCGATTTCGAAACCGAGTTCACCGGCTGCGAATGGGATGCAGCGGCGAAGCAGTGGGTCGTGCAGACTAAGCAGAATGGCGAGGAAGTGACATACCGCGCCCGCGCCGTGGTCATGGCGCTCGGCTTCCTAACCCGACCGTCGTTCCCCGATGTCGAGGGGCTTGACCGCTTCAAGGGACCGGTCCTCCATGGCGGCTATTGGGACGACAGCGTCGATCTGTCCGGCAAGAACATCGTTGTGGTCGGCACCGGCGCCAGCTCCGCCCAGATCAGTACCGGCCTTGCCGACCGTGCAGCTCATGTCACCGTGCTGCAACGCCAGCCCAACTACATGATGCCCGATCCGCGCGTGATGCAGGAGGTCGATCCCGACGAGCTGTGGGCGTTGGAAAACATCCCCTACGTCACCCAATGGGCAAGGCTGCAGTGGTTCTCCTCGATGATGACGCGAACCTCCACCCCAGCGCACATCGATCCGGAATTCCGCGCGCGAACCGGCGGGGTTTCGCAAATGAACGAGGCCGCGCGCCAGCTTTCCATCTCCTACATGGAAAGCAAATTCGCCGACCGGCCAGATCTGATGGAAATGGTGCGGCCAGATTTTCCCTTCTTTGCGAAGCGGCCGATCCTCGATTGCGGCTACTACGACACCCTGCTGCGCGACGATGTAACGCTGGTTCAGGGCGAGATGAAGAGCTACGAGGAATACGGGATCGTCCTTTCGGATGGCCGCCGCATCGCCTGCGACGCGCTGGTGCTCGCGACCGGCTATACGCTCGAATATTTCGCCGAGTTCGCGATCAAGGGCCGCAACGGGATCGACCTGCAAAGCCTCTGGAACCCGGTGCCCTATGCCTACAAGGGCATGGAAGTACCCGGATTTCCGAATTTCTTCATCACGGCGGGTCCGAATTCGGGCCTTGCATCCTCACACACCGTGCTTGCCGAACAGCAGGTTCATTACGTCACCGAATGCCTCAAGCGCATGGTCGAGGACGACCTCGCAACCATGGAAGTGACCGAGAAGGCCTGCGCCGACTTCAACGCCATGCTGCAGGAACGGCTCGAAAACACGATCTGGATGCAGAGCGGGACTGCGCATGGATATTACCGCCACCACACCGGCAAGATCGTGCTCGCCTATCCCGGCCCCAACGTCGAGTACTGGAAGATGTTGCGCCGCCCCGACATGGCCGACTATGCGGTTGAGCCTAACGAAGGCTGATACCGGCAAGGCAGGGCATGGCAGGTTTATGGTTTGAGCAGTTCGAGGTCGGCCAGACCTTCGAGCATGAGGTGCGCAAGACGATCCTCGAAGCCGAGAACATGATGTTCTCGACCATGACCTGCAATCCGGCGCAATTGCATATCGACCATGCCTATGCCGCAACCACCGAGTTCGGCAGGCCGCTGGTCAATTCGCTGCTTACCCTTGGGCTGGTGGTGGGGCTGACGGTGCAGGACACCACGCTTGGCACCACGATCGCCAACCTCGGCATGAGCGAGACGACCTTCCCCAAGCCGGTGTTCGCCGGCGATACCATCCATGCCCGCACCACGGTGCTCGAACTGCGCGAAAGCAAGTCGCGCCCCACGCAGGGCATCGTCACGTTCGAACATCTTGGCCTCAACCAGAACGACGAGATCGTCTGCCGCACCGTGCGCGGTGCGCTGATGATGAAACGACCCGAAGGAGCCCCTGCTTGACCACGCCGCGCCCGCTTCCCAGCGAGGAAGACCTTCAAGCCATCCGTGAAGGCGTCCGCGCTGCCTGCGCCCCGTTCGGAGATGATTACTGGCTGGCCCGCGACGATGATGGCGAGTTTCCGCGAGAGTTTCACCGCGCCATGGCCGATGGCGGCTGGTTGGGCATCACCATGCCAGAGGAATTCGGCGGCTCCGGCCTTGGCGTCACCGAAGCCATGACGATGATGAGCGAGGTGGCGGCGAACGGCGGCGCATTTGCGGCATCCTCCACCATTCACATCAACCTGTTCGGCCCGCACCCGCTGGTAGTCCACGGCACCCATGAGCAGAAAGCGCAGTGGATTCCGCGCCTTGTTGCAGGCCAGGACCAGGTTGCCTTCGGTTTCACCGAACCGGACGCGGGCCTCAATTCCACCCGAATCAAGACCTTCGCCGAGAAGGTGCCGGGCGGCTACCGCGTCAATGGCCAGAAGATGTGGACGACCACCGCGCAGGTCGCCAACAAGATCCTTCTGTTCACCCGCACCACCAAGTTCGAGGACGTGGCCAAGAAGACGCAGGGCATCACCATCTTCTACACTGACCTCGACCGCACCAAGATCGACGTTCACCGCATTCCGAAAATGGGCCGAAAGGCGGTCGATTCGAACGCGGTGTTCATCGAGGACCTGTTCGTTCCCGAGGAGCATCGCATCGGCGAAGAGGGCAAGGGCTTCGGCTACATCCTCGACAGCCTCAATCCCGAACGCATCCTGATCGGCAGCGAGGCGGTTGGCATCGGTCGCGATGCCCTGCGCCGCGCCGCGAACTATGCGCGCGAACGCGTGGTGTTCGACCGGCCCATCGGCATGAATCAGGGCATCCAGCACCCGCTTGCCGAACGCTGGATGTACCTCGAAAGCGCCTTCCTGATGTGTCAGAAAGCCGCGCACCTTTATGACAGCGGTCAGCCCTGCGGCGCGGAAGCAAACGCGGCCAAGTTCCTTGGCGCGCGCGCCGCGCACGATGCCGCATGGCAGGCGATCGCCACCCACGGCGGCATGGGCTATGCCAAGGAGTATCACGTCGAGCGGCTCTATCGGGAAGCAGCGGCGACGCGCATCGCGCCGATCACCGAACAGCTGATCATGAGCTTCATCGCCGAAAAGGTGCTCGACCTGCCAAAGAGCTATTGAGGACAGCGCACGCCAATTTGCTTTTGGCTGTCCTTGGCCTATATACCGAAAAGCCCCGGCCGCGCAGTCTTCCCCCACAGATTGCCAACGCCGGGGCTTGGTCATTTTCGCGCCCGGTGCGCGTACGCGAGGAAAATGCGATGTCCCGTCGCCGCCAGATCTACGAAGGCAAGGCCAAGATCCTGTATGAAGGGCCGGAGCCCGGCACCCTGATCCAGTATTTCAAGGATGACGCGACTGCCTTCAACGCCCAGAAAAAGGGCATGATCCAGGGCAAGGGCGTGATCAACAACCGCATCAGCGAATTCGTGTTTACGCGCCTCAATCACATCGGCGTGCCCAACCACTTCATCCGCCGTCTCAACATGCGCGAACAGCTGATCCGGCAGGTCGAAATCGTGCCGATCGAGGTGATCGTGCGCAATGTTGCAGCCGGAACCCTGTCCACCCGCCTCGGCATTCCCGAAGGCGAGCCTCTGCCGCATACCCTGCTCGAATATTGTCTCAAGGACGATGCGCTTGGCGATCCGCTGGTCGCCGAGGAGCATATCGCCTGCTTTGGCTGGGCGTCGAACGAGGAAATGCAGGACATCGCCTCGATGGCGATCCGGGTGAACGATTTCCTCGCGGGCATGTTCGCCGCGATCAACATCCGCTTGATCGACTTCAAGCTGGAATTCGGGCGCATCTGGGACGGCGATTACTCGCGCGTGATCCTTGCCGACGAGATAAGCCCCGATGGCTGCCGCCTGTGGGACATGACAACTGGCGAAAAGCTAGACAAGGACCGCTTCCGCCGCGACCTTGGCGGAGAGGAAGAGGCTTACCAGGAAGTCGCACGGCGGCTTGGCCTGCTCCAGGACGATGCGGGGCCGAGCGAGGTATTCGACCTGTCCAAGCACAGGAAGTTGCGCGGGAAATAATTGGCCGATGCGCAGGAACGCCATTCTCGCCTTCCTGCTGCCGCTGCTCGCCGCCTGCGCGGCGCAGCCAGCGCCGCTCGTCTCGAGCCAGCCTGCGCCCGAAGCGGTCTGGGGTTTCGAGAACAGCGACATCGCCCCCGACCCGGCCTACCGCTTCGGCAAGCTCGACAACGGCATGCGCTATGTCGTGCGCGCCAACGCGACGCCAAAGGGCACGGCCATCGTGCGCATGGAAGTGGGCGCTGCCTCGCTGGACGAGGGCGAGACGGAACGAGGATACGCCCACTTTGTGGAACATATGGCCTTCAATGGCAGCACCAACGTGCCCGAAGGCGAGATGGTCCGCTTGCTGGAACGCGAAGGTTTGAGATTCGGCGCGGACACCAACGCTTCGACCAGCTTTTCCGAAACCAATTACCGGCTCGACCTGCCGCGCAACGATCCCCGCCTGCTAGACCTCGCGCTGATGCTGATGCGCGAAACGGCAAGCGAGCTGACAATCTCGCCAGCCGCAGTCGAGCGCGAACGCGGCGTCATCTTCGCCGAAATGCGGGACCGCAACACCTGGTCGCTGCGCAATCTCGAAGATTCGACGCTGTTCCAGTATCCCGATGCGCTCTACGCCCGCCGCCTGCCCATCGGCACCACCGAGGCGCTTCAGAACGCCACCGCCGACAGCCTGAGGGCCTTCTGGCGCCGCGAATATGTGCCGGGCAACACGACCGTGGTCGTAATCGGCGATTTCGATCCGGCGCTCGTCGAGGCGAAGATCAAGGAACGCTTTGCCGACTGGCGCGGCGCAGCGGCGGAAAAGCAGCCCGATCCGGGGCCGGTGAGCTTCGACGACAAGGGGCGGAACGACATTTTCCTAGACCCCGCCCTGCCCGAACGCATGGAAGCGACCCGGCACGGCCCTTGGCAGGGAGGCACCGACACGGTGGCGCAGCGGCGCGAGAACCTGCTGCGAGAAATCGGCTACAACGCCGTTAACCGTCGCCTTCTCAGGATTTCGCGTCAGGCCTCCCCGCCATTTCGCGGCGCAGGATTTGGCACTGGCGACGTGTTCAAATCCGGTCGGACGACGCGGCTGGTCGTCGATACCAGTGACCGCAAATGGCGCGAGGGTCTGATCGCGGCAGCCATCGAATATCGCCGCGCCTTGCGCTTCGGCTTCACCGAGGCCGAGATTGCCGAACAGGTCGCGGGCGTGCGCACGGACATGCGCAACGCTGCCGCTTCGGCTGACACCCGCACGCACGATGCACTGGCGCAGTCGGTCTGGGCACTGGTGCGCGACCGGCAGGTTCCCTCCACCCCGCAATCGGTGCTCGAACGCTTCGAAGCCTTCGCTCCCCAGATTACACCCAAGGCCGTGCTCGCCGCGCTCAAGCGCGAGGCAGTTCCGCTCGACGAGCCGCTATTGCGCTTTCGCGGACGCTACGAGCCAGAAGGGGGCGACAAGTCGTTGCGCCAGGCCTGGAATGAGGCGATCCGGGCAAAGATTGCCAAGGATGCAGCGCGCAGCGCGACCACCTTTGCCTATACGCAATTCGGCACGCCCGGCACGGTCGTCAGCGACATAACCGAACCGAAGCTCGGTATCCGCAAGCTGCGTTTCGCCAACGGGGTGATGCTCAACCTCAAGCACACAGACATCGTCAAGGACTGGCTGTTCGTGAAGCTGAGCATCGACGGCGGCAGCAAGCTCGACACGAAGGACGCGCCATTCGCCACCGAACTGGTCCCCTACCTTGCCGAAGGCGGGCTTGGCGCACATAGCGAAGACGAATTGCAGACCCTCCTTGCCGGGCGGACAATCGATAACGAGTTCGCTGCCGAGGACGCGACCCTGACTGCATCGGCGGGCACCAACCCCGGCGATCTC
>JAURNJ010000059.1 GCA_030830245.1 Novosphingobium sp.
CCCGATGGCCGCAGCCTTTCCCGACAGCCCATTCTACAGCCGCACGCGCCCGATGCTCGACGGGTCGGACTTCGTCACCACCGAGAGCGGCACCGGCCTCGTCCACATGGCCCCGGACCACGGCGAGGACGACTTCGCGCTGTGCAAGGCGCATGGCATCGACCCGGTTTTCGCGGTCGGCGCGGACGGAGTCTATCGCGATGACTGGCCGTGGCTCGGCGGACATGACGAGCGCCGCCGCGCGGTGATCAATCCCAATTTCAACGCCCCCGATGGGCCGATCTGCACTGACCTCAAGCAAGCTGAAGCTTTGCTCAGCGCGTCCACGGATTATCAACATTCTTATCCACATTCGTGGCGTTCTAAGAAGAAGGTGATCTACCGCTGCACGCCGCAGTGGTTCGTGCCGATGGACCGGCCGATGACCCACCTTTCGCCCAAGACCCCGGAGGAAAAGGGCTGGGAGAACGAGGGCGGCGCGATCGACCCGGCGGACGAGGCAAAGTGCGCCTCGCCGACGCTGCGCGAGGCTGCCGTCGCCGCAATTTCAGAAACCCGCTGGGTGCCGGAAAAGGGCGAGAACCGCATTCGCTCCATGGTGGAAGGTCGCCCAGACTGGGTGCTGAGCCGCCAGCGCGCATGGGGTGTGCCGATCACCCTGTTCGTCGATCGCAAGAGCGGGCAATACCTTTGCGATCCGGCGGTCAACGCGCGGATCGTCGCGGCCATTCGCGAAAATGGCGTCGATGCGTGGTCCGACTCGCGGGCGCAGGAATATCTCGGGCCTGATTACAAGGCCGATGATTACGAGCGCATCACCGACATTCTCGACGTGTGGTTCGATTCAGGCTCCACCCATGCCTTCGTGCTCGAAAGCGGCAAGTGGCCGGACCTGATGCGGCCCGAAGGATATACCGGGCCGCTCGCCGATCTTTATCTCGAAGGGTCCGACCAGCATCGCGGCTGGTTCCAGTCCTCGCTGCTCGAATCGTGCGGTACGCGCGGCCGCGCGCCCTACAAGGCGGTGCTGACCCACGGCTTCACCATGGACGCGGCCGGCAAGAAGATGTCGAAGAGCCTCGGCAACACGGTCGATCCGATCAAGGTGATGGAAACCAACGGGGCGGACATCATCCGTCTGTGGGCGCTCTCGGTCGACTTTACCGAGGATCACCGCATCGGCGACGAAATCCTCAAGGGCGTAGCCGACCAGTATCGCAAGATCAGGAACACCTTCCGCTACCTGCTGGGCGCACTGGCTGATTTCGACGAGGCCGAGCGGGTCCCGGTCGCGGAAATGCCCGAGCTGGAACGCTATGTGCTGGCGCTGCTCGCGCAGCTGGACGGCAAGCTGCGGCTGGCTGCCGAGGACTACGATTTCAACGCCTGGACGCGCGAGATCGCCGATTTCTGCAACGAGGACCTTTCGGCCTTCTTCTTCGATATCCGCAAGGACAGCCTCTATTGCGACGCGCCCGGCGATCTGAAGCGCCGTGCTTATCGCACCGTGCTCGACACGCTGTTCCATGCGCTGGTGCGCTATGCCGCGCCGGTGCTGGTGTTTACGGCGGAGGAAGCATGGGGCACGCGCTTCCCGGATGCCGGGTCGGTGCATCTGCTGGAATGGCCAGACGTCGCGCCCAACGACGACGGGTCTTTGGAAGTCCGATGGGACAATGTCCGCCAGATACGTTCTGAAGTCTTGGACGCAATCGAGCCGATGCGCCGTGAGAAGCTGGTAGGATCGAGCCTGGAGGCAGTTGTCAAACTTCGCGTCAAGGCAGCGAGCCTTGTCGAGGCAGCAAACTCGGTCGATCTTGCCGAGGTGTGTATTGCCGAAAGCGTCACAGTCACGGGCTTTGCAGATGACAGCGTAAGCGAATTGCGGCTGGTCGAGTTCGCAGGGCGCACCACCCACCACAAATGCGGTCGCTGCTGGCGGCACCTGCCCGAAGTGAGCGAAGACGGCGCGCTTTGTTCACGCTGCGATCATGTCGTCGCCGCCATGGACACGGCGGCATGAGCTTCCTCACCCGCAACCGCGTGATCGGCCTCGCACTCGCCGTCGCGATCTTCGTGGTCGATCAACTGGTCAAGACCTTTGTCGTGGTCGATCTCGGCCTGCGGCAGGTGGGAGACAGCATCGAGGTGCTGCCCTTCTTCGATCTCACTCGCACTAACAATTACGGCGTGTCGCTAGGCATGTTCACCGCGACCTCGATGGAGATGCGCTGGGGCCTCATCGCACTTACCTGCGCAATCGCGCTGTTCGTCTTCATCTGGCTGCTGCGCGAGAAGGCCATGGCCGATGTCGCCGCGCTGGCGATGATCCTGGGCGGCGCGCTGGGCAACATCCGCGACCGCTGGAACCACGGCTTCGTCATCGACTATGCCGACCTGCATTTCGGCGAGTTTCGCCCGTTCCTGATCTTCAACATTGCCGATGCCGCGATTACCATCGGCGTTCTCATTATCCTTGCCCGCACGCTGCTTTCGCGCGAGAAGCCAGCGGACGCAGACACCATCGCCTCGGAGAGCTGAACCATGCGCATTGCAACCTCGATCAGGGCCCGCGCCCTCCTGCTGGCGACGGCAAGCGCAGTGCTGCTTTCGGCCTGCGGGGGCGGCGGGGTGTTCAACCGCGAACGCCCGGACGAATTCGCCGTGCAGCGCCAGACGCCGCTGGTGGTGCCACCCGATTTCGCCCTGACTCCGCCGCGCGAGGGCGAACCGCGCCCTGCCGACCGCACGCTCCAGGAAGAGACGCTAGATGCCCTGTTCGGCGGCTCTGCCCCGCGCAGCGCGGCGGAACGCGACGCGATCAGCCAGGCCGGAACGGCCGCGCCGGGCATCCGTTCTTCGGTCGGCGACACCGGTACCCACACCGTTTCCAAGGGCCGCCTTACCCGGGACATCCTGATGGCGAGCGAGGGCGACGGCGCGGCCGCACGGACCTCCGCCGGAAGCTAATCGGAAAGCGCGCTCTCGGCTTCAGGCTCCGGCTCGATCCGGCTGACCAGCAACTTGTCGATCCGCAGGCCGTCCATATCGACAACCTCGAAGCGCCAGCCCTGATCCTCGAACAGCTGCCCCTCGTGGGGCACGTGCTTGATCACCGAAAGCACATAGCCCGCCGCAGTGGCGAATTCGCGCGATTCGGGAAGTTCCACCTGAAGCCGCGCGGCCATGGCATCGGCAGGCATCGCGCCCGAAACCAGCAGTGAGCCATCTGCCCGCTCGACCAGATGCGGGTCGTCGCCCTCGTCGCGGTCGCTTTCGAAGGTGCCGACAATCGCGGTCAGTAGGTCGGTCGGGGTGACGATCCCCTCGAGGTGGCCATATTCGTCATGCACCATGGCCATGGCGACTTCCGCCTGCTGCAAGACGCGCATGGCATCGAGCGCATCGACCTGGTCGGGGATAACCTCGGCCTTGCGCATCTTGTCGGCAAGCGAAACCGGCTCTGCCGCGACCATGGCGGAGAGAATTTCACGCACCTTTACCACGCCGACCACCTCGTCGGGCGAGCCATCGACCACCGGAATGAGTGAGTGCGGCGATGTGGCGATGCGATCGCGGATTTCCGCCTCGCTGGCGCTGACGTCGATCCAATCGATCTCGGTGCGCGGCGTCATCAGCTCGCGAACGGGGCGCTCCGCCAGTTTCATGACTTCAGCCATGATCGCGCGCTCGCTCTCCTCGATTGCGCCCGAATGGGTAGCCTCGGTGAAGATCAGGTGCAGTTCTTCGGCGGTAAGCTGGCCCTCGCTTGCCCGGCCTACCGAGAGCAGGCGCAGGATCAGCGTCGAGGTCTTGTCGAGCAGCCATACGAAAGGAGCGACAACCCGCGCCAGCAGGGCCATGGGCCGCGCCATGATCAAGGCGATCGGCTCGGCCGAGCGAAGCGCGATCTGCTTTGGCACAAGCTCGCCGACGACCAGGCTCAAGTACGTGACCGCGATGATGACAAGGGCGAATCCCGCATCGTCCGCAAGCCTTTCAGGCACGCCCAGCCAGGCGAGCCGCTCGCCCACCGGACCACCCAGGCTTGCACCCGAATAGGCGCCCGCAAGAATGCCGATCAGGGTAATGCCGATTTGCACGGTCGAGAGGGATTTGCCGGGGTCTGCAGCCATGTCCAGCGCGATTCGGGCAGACCCGCTGCCCTTGCTTTCTGCCAGCTTCAACCGCGCCGGACGGGCCGAAACGATCGCCAGCTCGGACATGGCAAACAGCCCGTTGAGCAGGATCAGGCAGGTTATGATGACCAGGTCGGTCCAGGGAAATGGCGTCACAATGGCGGATAGCTAGCAGACATCCTGCGAATTGCGAAACCTCACCGCGTTGACATCAAGCCGGTGCAGCGCGCATTCAGGTTGCCAGGCGCAAACCACGCCGAGCACGCCATCTGCAAGAGAGGGTTCCCCTTGCTAAAATCCCGCGTCCTTGTCTCGAGCCTCGCCGCGCTTTCGCTGGTGACGGTCTGGGCTGCGTCACCGATCCCAACACGGGCGAAAAGAAGGTATCGCGCACAGTATTGGGCGCGGGCGGCGGCACGATCCTTGGCGCGGTACTTGGCGGCCTGATCGGCGGCGGCACGGGCCGGATCATCGGCGCGGGCATCGGCGGCGTCGCGGGCGGCGTGGTCGGCTACAAGATGGACCAGCAGATCAAGGAGCTGAAGGAGCAGACCGCCGGTTCGGGCGTCGATGTCACCGAGGTCGACAACGGCCAGGCGATTCTCGTCAATCTGCCGGACGGAGTCACCTTCGACGTCGATTCGGCCACTCTCAAGCCGCAGTTCCGCACCACGCTCGACCAGATCGCGCAAAACCTGAGCACCTATCCCGACAGCCTGATCGACGTTTATGGCCACACCGATTCGACTGGTTCGGACTCCTACAACCAGGGTCTTTCCGAAAGGCGCGCGCGCACTGTCGCGGATTATCTGTCGATGCGCGGTGTCTCGGCGGCGCGTGTCCGCAGCCAGGGCTATGGCGAGACCATGCCGGTCGCGACCAACGATACCGATGCGGGCCGGGCGCTCAATCGCCGGGTCGAGATCAAGATTGTGCCTGTCACCCGCGAGCAGGTCGAGGCGGCGCGCGCACAAGGGCAGTAAAAGTCAATTCTCCGGCTGTGCGAGCGCCTCGGCCCTTGTCGCCAGGCGCTCGACAGCAGCCGCATGGATCCCCGGCGCGCTGACCAGCACGCCGAATGCCTTTGGATCGCGCTTGTTGTAGTTGAGCGGATGGCCGAATGCATCGGTCACTGCCGCACCCGCCTCGCGCGCGATCAGACCGGCGGCCGCAATGTCCCACTCATAGCCCCAGCGCAGCGAGGCGACGAGATCGGCCTCGTCGTTCGCCACCATGGCCATGCGCAGCGCGATTGAATTGGGCTGCTCCACCTTTTCGAGATCGGCGTCTTCATCGTGAAGCTTCCATGCCGGCACGCGCGCGCCCGGCAGTTCGAGGCGCCTGCTGGCCTTGAGCCGCTTGCCGTTGCGCCAAGAACCCTTGCCCGCTTCTGCCTGCCACAGCTCGCCGCCTTCGTCGCGAGCGCGCGCCGGGGCAAATAGATAGCCAAGCAGCGGGCGCGAGGCGTTGACTAGGGCAACCGAGACCGCCCAGCCGTCGCGGCCATGGATGAACGAGCGGGTGCCGTCGATCGGATCGACCAGCCAGACCAGGTCGCCCTGCAGCCGATGCGGCGCATCGGCAGTCTCCTCCGAAAGCCACCCGGCGGCGGGAAGCAGCGCGCGCAATTCACGCTTCAGATAGTCGTCGACCGCCAGATCCAGGGCCGAAACCGGATTGTCGGGCGACTTGTCCCAATGATCGAGATCATGCCCGTCACCCGGCCAGCCCGCCAGCGCGATGGCTCCCGCTTCGCGGACAATGGCTTCAAGGCGTTGGCGATCGATCAAGCAGGCTCCCCTTGGATGGCCCTGTACTGGTTTGTCCGCCCCGGCGGAAAATAAGCCTTTGCGCCCTTTTCAAGCGCGGATCGATATGCTTATGCGGCGGCGCACAATAGGCCATCGACGGTCGATGCAGTCATTCTTGATTCAGCGGAGAGCGATTCGCAATGAATATCCATGAATATCAAGCGAAAGAACTTCTGGCGAAGTTCGGCGTACCGGTTCCGGCAGGCCATGCGGCGCCCACCGTGGCAGAGGCTGTCGAAGCCGCAAAGAAGCTTCCCGGGCCGCTTTATGTGGTGAAATCGCAGATTCATGCGGGCGGACGCGGCAAGGGCAAGTTCAAGGAACTGGGTCCCGATGCCAAGGGCGGCGTGCGGCTTTCCAAGTCGCTCGAGGAAGTAGAAACCAACGCGCGCGAGATGCTCGGCAACACGCTGGTCACGATCCAGACCGGCGAGGCGGGCAAGCAGGTCAACCGCCTGTACATCACCGACGGGGTCGACATCGGCAAGGAATACTACCTGTCGATGCTGGTCGATCGCACGACTGGCCGCATCGCCATGATCGCCTCGACAGAGGGCGGCATGTCGATCGAGGACGTGGCCCACGAAACCCCCGAGAAGATCGTGACCATCACCATCGATCCGGCTCAAGGCTTCCAGCCGCACCATGGCCGCGCGGTCGCCTTCGGACTCAAGCTTTCGGGCGATCTCGCCAAGCAGGCGCAGAAGCTGGCCAAGCAGCTGTATGACGCTTTCGTCGCGCTCGACTGCTCGATGATAGAGATCAACCCGCTGGCCGAAAGCGGCGACAAGCTGCTGGTGCTCGACGCCAAGATGAGCTTCGATTCCAACGCCATGTTCCGCCATCCCGACATCGAGGCGCTGCGCGACGAGACCGAGGAAGACCCTGCCGAAGTAGAAGCCAGCAAGCACGACCTTGCCTACATCAAGCTCGACGGCAACATCGGCTGCATGGTGAACGGCGCTGGTCTCGCCATGGCGACGATGGACATCATCAAGCTGAACGGCGCCTTCCCGGCGAACTTCCTCGACGTTGGCGGCGGCGCCTCGAAGGAAAAGGTGACCGAAGCCTTCAAGATCATCCTGTCCGATCCGGCGGTCGAGGGCATCCTCGTCAACATTTTTGGCGGCATCATGAAGTGCGACGTCATTGCCGACGGCATTGTCGCGGCAGCCAAGGAAGTGAACCTTTCCGTTCCGCTGGTGGTCCGCCTCGAAGGCACCAATGTCGAGCAGGGCAAGGCGATCCTCGCCAATTCGGGGCTGGCCATCGTGCCCGCCGACGACCTTGGCGATGCAGCACGCAAGATCGTGGCGGAGGTCAAGCAGGCCGCCTGAACACGTGGCTTCGATGCCCCTTGGCAGGGGTTGACGGGCCGCGCGCGCGGGGCAATGGCGACTCGCACGAAAAGTCCGGTTAGAACTGCGAAATCGCGCCGTTTCGGGCGCGCAAAGTTGATGAAGAGAAGGGCAGACCGATGAAAATCCTCGTCCCCGTCAAGCGGGTGATCGACTACAACGTCAAGCCGCGCGTCAAGAGCGACGGCACCGGCGTGGACCTTGCCAACGTCAAGATGAGCATGAACCCGTTCGACGAGATTTCCGTCGAGGAAGCCATCCGCATCAAGGAAGCGGGCAAGGCCGAGGAAATCATCGCCGTTTCGGTCGGCCCGGCGAAGGCTCAGGAAACGCTGCGCACCGCGCTCGCCATGGGTGCGGACCGCGCGATCCTGGTCGAGACCGACGAAGAGGTTGAGCCGCTCGCCGTCGCCAAGATCCTCAAGGCCATTGCCGAGGCGGAACAGCCCGGCCTGGTCATCCTCGGCAAGCAGGCCATCGACGACGATTCGAACCAGACTGGCCAGATGCTCGCCGCGCTGATGGGCCGCCCGCAAGGCACCTTCGCCAACGAGCTGACCATCGAGGGAGATTCGGTAACGGTGAAGCGCGAGGTCGACGGCGGCCTCGAAACCGTGAAGCTTTCGCTGCCCGCGATCATCACCACCGACCTTCGCCTCAACGAGCCCCGCTATGCTTCGCTGCCCAACATCATGAAGGCGAAGAAGAAGGAACTCGATGTGAAGGCGCCGGGCGATTACGGCGTCGATATCGCGCCGCGCCTCAAGACCCACAAGGTCACCGAACCGCCGGTTCGCCAGGCCGGGATCAAGGTCGCCGACGTCGACGAACTGGTCGCCAAGCTCAAGGACATGGGCATCGCCTGAGGCGGCCCGGAAGGACAACAGACATGAACACTCTCGTTTGGGTCGAACACGACAACGCCTCGGTCAAGGACGCAACGCTCGCCGCGGTCACCGCAGCGGGCAAGCTGGGTGGAGTAACCGCGCTGGTCGCTGGATCGGGCTGCGACGGGGCGGCCAACGCCGCCGCCAAGATCGCCGGCGTTTCCAAGGTACTCAAGGCTGACGATGCGGCCTATGCTAATGCGCTGGCTGAAAACGTCGCGCCGCTGATAGTCTCGCTGATGTCGGGTTATGACGCCTTCGTCGCACCTGCCACGACCACCGGCAAGAACGTCGCGCCGCGCGTCGCCGCCCTGCTCGACGTGATGCAGATTTCCGACATCCTCTCGATAGAAGGCGGCAAGACTTTCACTCGTCCGATCTATGCAGGCAACGCCATCGCCACGGTCGAATCGAGCGATGCCAAGCTGGTCATCACCGTGCACGGTGATGACCAGCTTGGCATCGCTCG
>JAURNJ010000060.1 GCA_030830245.1 Novosphingobium sp.
AGAGGCATGGCGTGTGGCCCTGCCCGGAAACTGGCCCGGTGGCGTGCTGTCGACCGCGGGCGATCTTGTATTCCAGGGCCGCTTGGACGGCCAGCTTGTCGCTTACGATGCAAAGAGCGGCAAGCAGCTTTGGAGCTTTGCCACTGGCGCGCCGGTTGTCGCCCCGCCGATCTCCTACCGCGTCGGAAAGACGCAATATGTCACGGTGCTGACGGGCAATGGCGCGGGTGGCGGCGGCCTGTTCTCGCCCGAAAATGCCAAGTTGGAGACCGACTATTACCTGCGGCGCCGGGTGCTCACCTTCGCGCTTGGCGAAAAGGCTGTCCTGCCCAAGCGCGATGCCACGGCAATTCGCACGCCACTCGACGATCCCGGTTTTGTCCCTGATCCCGCTATTGCCCAGAGAGGTGGGCGAGCCTTCGGGCAGTGCATGGTCTGCCACGGGAACAATGCCCTTGCAGCGGGCTCTGGGCCGAACCTGCGCACGTCACCGATCATCCTCGATGCCAAGGCCTTCCGCACCGTGGTCAAGGAAGGCGCGCTGCTGCCTGCAGGGATGCCCGTGTTTCCCGAAATCGCCGACAAGACGCTGGAGGATATCCGCCACTACCTGCGGGTTCGCGCACAGCAATATGCGGCGGAGAAGGGGAAGAAGGGCGTTTAGGAAACCGCCGGTTCGAGAACCTGCAACATGCCCTTGTCGGCATCGATGCGCACCTTCGCGCCCACCGGCAGGCTGATCGTGTCAGAGATGTGGCCGATACGCAGCCCTTGGAAGGCAGGAATGCCCAGCGGCCGGAAGTGGTGGTCCATCACCTCGTAAACGGTGTAATTCGAGAACGGCTCGCCGGGATTGGTGCAATTGGTACACTGCCCGAACACGACCCCGGCCAGCCTCCCCAAAACGCCTGCCTGCGCCAGTTGCGTCAGCATGCGGTCGATGCGGTATTCGGCTTCGTTGGTTTCCTCGAGGAACAGGATTGCGCCGGTCATGTCGGGCAGCCAGGGCGTGCCGGCCATTGCTGAGATGACCGAGAGGTTGCCGCCCAGCAGTGTCCCCGTCGCGGTGCCCGCCCCGAATGTGCGGACCCGGTCGCCGCGCGGAGCGAGCCCCGACCCCTGCCATGGCGGAACCGAATGGGTGGGCATGGCCCCATCGAAAGCGAGTGCGCGGAAGTTCTGCCAGACCGGCTGGGGCCAGGAATGCGCCGCGTTCGGTCCGTGAACGCTCGCCAGCCAGGCCTTGTCCCACAGGGCCAGCAGCAGCGCGGTGATGTCGCTCGATCCGACAAGCAGCTTGGGGTTGGCGCGGATCAGATCGAAATCGAGATGGGGCAGGACGCGCTGGCACCCCCAGCCGCCGCGCACCGCGAACACGCCGCGCACCTCCTTGTCGGCAAACATGGCGTGCAAGTCGGCGGCGCGCTGCTCGTCGGTTCCGGCAAGAAAGCCTTCACGGGCGAGCAGATGCTTCGCCGGTTTGGGCACCAGCCCCATCGCGCGGATGGTTTGCGACACCTGTTCGACGCCGAAACGATCGCCGACAAAGCCCGCCGGACAGACGAGGCCGATTGTGTCGCCCGGGCGCAGGCGCCCAGGTCGGACGGGCGACGGGCGGATCGGCTGCGAGCTGGCGCCAACCGGTGCCGGCAGTGCCGCAAGCGCCGCAGTTGCTCCGATACCGCCGAGAACAGCCCGCCTGTTTTTCATGGTTCCATCCTATCGGCGATGTCGCCTTGCCGCCACCCCGGAGAGGCATCTATTTGGCAGACATGACAGAAGAAGAAAAACTGACCGAGCGCCGCTTCTACAAGGCCGAGCAGGAAGTCTCGTTCGAGGAAGCGCGCCCCAACGATACGCCGCAGACCCGCAACCCCACCTATCGCCTCGCCTTTCGCGACACCGATTTCCTGCTGCGCGAGGAATTGCGCCCTGTGCGCTTCCAGCTCGAGCTGCCGAAGCCCGAGATGCTGCTGGACGAGGCCAATATCGGCTCGACCCTGGTAATCTACGGTTCGGCTCGAATCCCCTCACCGGAACATTGCGACGCGGCGCTGGCGAGGGCGACCACTCCCGAGGCGAAGGCAGTTACCGAACGGCTGGTCGCCAAGGCGAGGTATTACGATGAAGCGCGCGCGCTGGCGCGCTTGGCCAGTTCCTGCGCTCTGGTCGAAAACGGCATGCGACAGTTCGTCGTTTGCTCGGGCGGCGGCCCGTCGATCATGGAAGCGGCCAACAGGGGCGCAGCCGATGTCGGGGCGGAGTCCATCGGCCTCAACATCCTGCTGCCGCACGAGCAGGCACCCAATTCCTACGTCACGCCGCGCCTGTCTTTCCAGTTCCACTACTTCGCGCTGCGCAAGATGCATTTCTTGCTGCGCGCCCGCGCACTCGCGGTTTTCCCCGGCGGTTTCGGTACCCTCGACGAACTGCTCGAAACGCTCACCCTCATCCAGACCGGCAAGATGAAGCCCACCCCGGTCCTGCTCTACGGCAAGGAATACTGGGACCGGATCATCAATTTCGAAGCCATGGCCGAAGAAGGGGTGATCAATCGCCAGGATCTCGAGCTGTTTCACTGGGTCGAAACCGCCGAGGAAGGCTGGAGCACGATCTCGCGGTTTTACGGGTTGGATTGCGACTAGGTTTCGCGAACCGCCTGATGGCCCATCGGACCGTTGCCTGCGCCGAAGCCCGGGGCAGCCTCGATAGCGGCGCGGACGAATTCGCGGGCCTTGCCGATGGCTTCGGTCAGCTCCAGACCCATGCCGAGATAGGTCGCAATCGCGCTCGACAGCGTGCAGCCGGTGCCGTGGGTATGCGGCGTATCGATGCGCGATCCGACAAACTCGGTTGCCTCCCCGGCAGGCGAGACAAGAATGTCGATCAACCGGTCACCGGCAAGATGGCCGCCCTTGGCCAGCACATGAATGCCGTGCGTGGCCGCGATTTTGGCGGCCGCAAGCTTGATTTCGATTACCGTCTCACATCGGGTTTCCGCCAGAATATCGAGCTCGGGAAGATTTGGGGTAAGCAATGTCGCCAGCGGCAACAGGCGGCTGATCATCGCTTCGGTCGTGGCCTTGTCGGACAGTCTTGCGCCTGACGTCGCCACCATCACGGGATCGAGCACGATCGGCAAGCGCTTGACGCCGGGCAGTGGTTTCCTGCGGCGGTGGCCCAATTCGCTTCTCGCGCCAATCTCAGGCATCAGAACAAGGATGGCGGCTACGGCCCGCACCAATTCCTCGTTGCCGAGCATACCGATCTTGATGGCATCAACGCCGATATCTTCGACACAAGCAGCCACCTGCTCCATCAGGAGTGTATCGGACAGCACCTCGATTGCCTGAACCCCGGTGGTGTTCTGCGCCGTCACTGCCGTGATCGCGGTCATGGCATAGCCGCCCAGCATGGTGATCGTCTTGATGTCGGCCTGCACGCCTGCCCCGCCGCACGAGTCCGATCCGGCGATGGCGAGGACGCGCGCGGGCTTGTTCATCCTCTAAATTTCCGCTCAGTCGAGGGAGGCGATTTATCGTGGTGCTGCCTCGCACGCGTCGGCCGGTCAACCAACTCGCCGCCGCAATTGGGACAGCGATCGTCGAGCGTTTCGGCACAAGGCGCGCAAAAAGTGCATTCGAAACTGCAGATGAAGGCACCCGGCGCTTGCGCGGGCAAGTCCTCGCCGCACCTTTCGCAATCGGGCCGCATCTCAAGCATCAGGCCGCTGCCTGCTCTACTGCCGCGCAGATGCTTGCGACTGC
Organism: Novosphingobium sp.; assembly: GCA_030830245.1. Taxonomy (GTDB): domain Bacteria; phylum Pseudomonadota; class Alphaproteobacteria; order Sphingomonadales; family Sphingomonadaceae; genus Novosphingobium. Next base: position 3,768 of record JAURNJ010000060.1, read on the forward strand.
GGCCTCGACCTCGTCAGCGTTGTCGCCTTCGGCCATGACCCGGATCACCGGCTCGGTGCCAGATGGACGGATCACCAGCCGACCCTTGCCATCGAGGCTCGCCTCGGCATCGGCGATCGCACGCTGCACCCGTGCATCGTCCAGCGGCTTGCCGCCCGAAAAGCGCACGTTGCGCAAGAGTTGCGGCAGCGGATCGAACAGGTGCAGCAGTTCGCTGGCGCGCTTGCCTGATTGCACCAGCGCAGCGAGAACCTGCAAAGCGGCGATGGTGCCATCGCC
>JAURNJ010000061.1 GCA_030830245.1 Novosphingobium sp.
CACTGACAAAAGCGAACACTTCACCGTGACTGGCGGCGTCACCAACTTGACCGATAAACGATACATCCAAGGCGGGTACGTCGATCTCGACATCGGCGGCGCCGCCACCGCAAGCTTCTCGCGTCCGCGCGAATGGTTCCTGAAGCTCGCCTACAAATACTAAGACCCTATACCCGAGGGCGGCGCACCGCCGCCGCCCTCACCCTTGCCTCGACGGTCAAGGCCAGAGCAAAATAACTCGGGAGAAATCCGATGGACGGCCTACGCTATTTTCTCATCCCAGTCATGACCTTGGCGGGCGTTATCGGATTCATGCTCGGCGGGAGCTACGTCTGGCTGGGCGCGGCGACCTTTCCGGTATTGATGACGCTGGATATCCTGCTGCCGGCGGACCACAAGATGCGCGCGCAGGGCACGGCACTGCTTGGCGATTTCGCCATGTACCTCCAGCTCCCGTGCATGATCCTGCTGGTCTGGGCCTTTGCCCGATCGGTTGCGACCGCGATCAACCCGATCACCGGCGCCGACAATTCAAGCTGGCAACTGGCCGGATCGCTGCTCAGCCTGGGCTGGCTCTCGGCGGTGCCGACCCTGCCGGTAGCGCACGAGCTGATGCACCGCCGCCACTGGTTTCCACGCTATGTCGCCAAGTGTCTGAGCGCTTTCTACGGCGACCCCAATCGCGATATCGCCCATATCGTCACCCACCACGTCCATCTCGATACGGCCAAGGATAGCGATACCCCTCGGCGCGGGCAGACCATCTACAGCTTCGTGTTCCAGGCGACTTGGGGTTCCTACAAGGATACTTGGGAAAAGTCGGCCGAAATCCTCCGCAAGCTGGGCCATGCTTCGCTGGGATGGCGCAATCCGGTGTGGCTAATGCCGCTCTTATCGGGCAGTATCATCGTCTTTGTGGGCTTGACGGCAGGCCTTGGCGCGACGCTGACCGCTGTCGCCGCGATGGTAATGGCCAAGATGTTCGTGGAGGGGTTCAACTACTTCCAGCACTATGGCCTGATCCGGGTCGAAGGGGCGCCGATCGAGCTCCATCACGCCTGGAACCACCTTGGCGCGATCGTCCGGCCGATCGGTGCGGAAATCACCAACCACATCAACCATCACCTTGACGGGCATATCCCCTTCTATGCGCTGAAGCCCGAACCGCAAGCGCCGCAGATGCCCTCACTGTTCCTGTGCTTCGCCGCCGGACTGATCCCGCCGGTCTGGTTCCGCTTCATCGCGCAACCGCGCCTCAAGGACTGGGACGAACGTTTCGCCACCCCCGGCGAACGCAAGCTGGCGGATCAGGCCAACGCACAGGCTGGTTGGCCGCGCTGGCTGGCCAGCACTTGAACGCCAGGCCAATCGTCCACCCTCATTCGGGCGACAATCCGCAACTGCGGATTCCGCCCGCCCATTTCGGACAAACCCGACAATGTTTTCTTTCCTGCGCAAATCCAAGATGAACACCGTAACCGTGGAAGGATCGCCGACCACGCTTGACATACCGGCGGGCAAGACACTTCTTGAAGCGATGCTGGACGCGGGTCTGGCCATGCCGCACGATTGCAAGGTTGGCTCGTGCGGTACCTGCAAGTTCAAGCTCGTGTCTGGCAAGATCGGCGAATTGAGCCCGTCGGCCCTTGCACTTGAGGGCGACGAACTGCGCAGCGGCTTTCGCCTCGCCTGCCAGGCCATTCCGCGCTCGGATCTGACAATCGCGGTTGATGCGCCACTCTCGCAAGGGATCGCCATTGCTACATATCGCGGCACCATCGTCGCTGCACAACGGCTGTGCGAGGATATAATCGGGCTGACCATCGAACTGGATCGGCCACTGGCCTTCACTCCCGGACAATACGCTGATCTGACCGCTCCCGGCATCGAAGGTGCACGCAGTTATTCATTCGCCTTCGCGACGGTTGGCGAACCCACCCAGCAACTGCATTTTCACATCCGGCACGTTCCGGGCGGCGCATTTACCGACTGGCTGTTCTGCACCGATCGCACCGGAATGGAGTTGAAGGTTACCGCCCCCTATGGGCAATTCGCCCTCAAGGACAGCACTGCCCCCATTCTTTGCATCGCAGGGGGTAGTGGTCTAGCGCCGATAATCTCGATTCTGGAGCAGGCGCTTGACCGGGGCGCAGACCGGGCGGTGCACCTGCTGTACGGTGCGCGCCGTCAGTCCAATCTCTATGCCCTCGACAAAATTGCGGCCCTTCGTCAACGCTGGATGGCCCCTTTCGAATTTGTCCCGGCCTTGTCGGATGAAGAGCCAGACAGCGACTGGGCAGGAGCGCGTGGGCTGATCACCGAGCAGATTGCGGGCGTTGCAGATCTCGCGGCGCACGAAGCCTATCTGTGTGGCCCACCGGCGATGATCGACTTTGCCGAAGCGCAATTGCTCGCCGCCGGCATCTCACGTTCGGTCATTTCGGCTGACCGCTTTCTCGATCGCAGCAATCGCACGTAAAAAAAAGACGGGCGCTCGACGAAGCGAGCACCCGCCAAGGGTGGAGAGATTTAAGCCGCTTCAGCCTTCGGGACGCTTGCCAATGCCGATGCCACCATCGCTGAGCAAAACCGCTCCTGTCATGTAGGCCGAGTCCCGACGCGAGGCTAGCAAGGCATAGAGCCCTGTGTGATCATCCGGTTCAGCGATCCGCGCGAGCGGCGTCATCCCGGCAATCATCGCGTCGAGGCCTTCCATGTCCTCCATGTGGACATCGGCCGTTCCGCCCGCCTTGGTGCCGCCGAGGGGTGTCCGGGTGCCGCCCGGAGCCACGCCGTTGACCCTGACATCGGGGGTAAGTTCCCATGCCAGCTGGCGGATCAGACCAAGGACCGCGTGCTTCGATGCCACATAGGGCGTGCCACCGCCGCCGGTATAGAAGCTCGAGGTCGAGGCCGTGAAGATGATGCTGCCCTTGGTCTTCCTGAGTTCCGGGATTGCGGCGCGGGCACCGAAGAAGTAGCCCTTGACGTTGACCCCAAAAATCTCGTCCAACGTTTCGGAGAGCTTGTCCGGATCCATGTCCGCCAGCGGGGTCATGTAATCCCAGATGCCGACATTGCCGACAAACACGTCGAGCTTGCCGAAGGTAGCCACGGTCGCCGCAACCGCGTTCTGGTTGTCGGAATAGTTGCGGACATCGCCCTCAACCACGACTATTCCTTTGCCATGCCGCATGCGCACCATGTCAGCTTGGTCGGCGTCCCTGACCAGGACGCCTACCTTTGCACCTTCTTCGAGATAGCGGGCGACGACCGCCGCGCCGATCCCGGTGGCGCCGCCGGTCAGCAGCGCCACCTGTCCTTCGAGTCTTGCAGTCACATCGTTTCTCCCAATGATCGTTGCTTGCCGATCACTGATCGAACATTCCGGTGCGACCTTCCTGGAGGTTGACCACCACCGACTTGGTCTGGGTGTAGTGATTCAGCACTTCATGGCTGAATTCACGCCCGAAGCCGCTTTGCTTGTAACCGCCCAGCGGCATGTTGGCCTTCAGGTTGTAGTAGCGATTGATCCAGACCGTGCCAGTTTCGAGCTTGCGCGCAATCCGGTGGGCTCGGGCGATGTCCTTGGTCCAGACGCCGCCAGCGAGGCCGTAAGTTGTATTGTTGGCCTGCTTCATCATGTCGTCTTCGTCGCTCCAGGTGATGACGCTGGTAACCGGTCCGAAGATCTCTTCCTGCGCGATCCGCATGGAGTTGTTGACGTTGGTGAACACGGTCGGCTTGATAAAATTGCCATCGGCCAGATCTGCGGCATCCGAGCGGCTGCCGCCGGTCAGGACCTCGGCCCCTTCCTCGGTGGCCAGGCGCAGGTAGCTTTGCACCTTGTCAAACTGCATCTTCGATGCCTGGGCGCCAAGCTGGGTCGCCATGTCGAGCGGGTCGCCCTGGCGGATGCCTTCAAGCGCGGTCTTGAACTTGGCCAGGAACTCGTCCTGGATCGACTGGTGCAGGAACAGGCGCGAACCGGCCAGACAGACTTCGCCCTTGTTGAGCACGGTCGACATAGTCGCGCTTTCCACCGCCGCGTCGATGTCGGCATCGCCACACACGATGTGCGCCGACTTGCCGCCCAACTCGAGCGTCTGGGGGATGATGTTGGCCGAGGCATACTGGATGATCCGGCGCGCGGTGGCGATCGAACCGGTGAAGGCCACCTTGGCGACATCGGGGCTGGTGACCAGCGCCTCGCCCACGTCCGCGCCATAGCCGGTGACGACGTTGATCACACCCGGCGGCAACAGATCAGCCATTTCCACGAAGAATTCAATCACCGAAAGGCAGACCGTTTCGGCCGGCTTCAGAACGACAGTGTTGCCCGAGGCCAGCGCGGGCGCGATCTTGCACGCCATCATCAACATCGGCACGTTCCATGGGATAATCTGCGCGCAGACGCCGAGCGGTTCGCGGTGGACGATGCCGATCGCGTCGGGATAATCGAGCGTCTGGCCGTGCAGGCCATAGGCGGCACCGGCGAACAGCTCAAACTGCCCGATCGTCTGCGGCATATCGAAATACATCGATTCGCGCATCGGCTTGCCGTTGTTGAGCGTTTCGAGGGTGGCATAGTGCGAATGGCGTGCCTTCAGACGACGCGCAACCTCGATCAGGATTTCTTGGCGCTCGCCGGGCAGGCTCTGCGACCACTTGGGAAACGCCGCCTTGGCGGCGGCAATCGCGCGTTCGATATCCTTGGCGTTGCCGGCCTGAATCTTGGTCAGCACCTTGCCGGTCGAGGGATTGAGCAGATCGATGGTCTTGCCGCTGTCCCCGGCGATCCACTCGCCGCCGATATAGTGGCCGTACTCGGACTTGATCCCGTATTCGTTTTCTGCACTTCTCAACTGCGTAGCCATCACAATTCTCCCTTAGTTTTCATCCAATTTCGATGACCAGGTCATTCAAAGGATAGAGCCGACAGGCCAGGACGTATCCCTTTGCCTGATCGGCGACAGAAACCTTGGCCGTGCTCATTTTGCCGGTCCGGTATTCGCCCTCGACGACTCGAACCACGCAAAACCCGCAACCACCGCCGCGGCAGCCCACTCCGATATCGTTGCCACCACTCCGCTCCATCGCGATCAGCACGCGTTCACCCTCGGGGCACGCGAACTGCCCCCCTCCGACGATTCGGATCTGGTGGGTCTCAGTTCTCATTCGACCAATCTTCTTCGACCCGGGGTTGCGCGGCGGCGGCGGCGGCGGCCTTCGCAGCAAAACTTAGCCCCCCTACCGCGAAATGCGCCGGGGCCATCTCGCGAAGGATGACGCGAACCGACTCACGCGGGGCCCCGATCGCATCGATGGCAGCATCGGTCAGAGCCTTGATCAGCCGCTCTTTGGCTTCTGGCGGGCGCCCTTCGAGCAGGTTGACCTCGATGATCGGCATATCAGGCCTCCACCTGGAACATGACCGCGCCAAGGTTCTGCACGGTCGTCCGCACGGTCTGGCCGGGAGCCAGGTTGGGCGCGGCGGTGATGCCGCCAGCCATGACGATGTCACCGGCGTTGATCTGTTCGCCCGCTTCGGCAACCAGCCGGGCCGCAGCAACCAGCGAACGGATGGGGTGGCCAAGGATCGCCGCGGTCGACCCGACCTGTACCACTTCGCCATCGATTTCGAGGATCACGCCCAGATTCGAAAAATCGATCCGGGGATCGTGCCAGGATCCGATCACCAGCCCCGACGAGGAAGTGTTGTCGGCGATCACGTCCTCGAGCGCGAACTTGAAGTTCTCGTAACGGCTGTCGATGATCTCCATCGCCGGGGCGATCGCTTCGACTGCTGCCAGCGCAGCGGCAGCAGTCACCTTACCGACCAGCGGGGCCTTCATCAGAAAGGCGACTTCCGGTTCGACCCGGGGGTGGACGTAGCGCGCGCGCGAAAGGGCGGATCCTTCCTCGACCAGCATCGCATCAGTCAGCCTGCCCCAAGCCACTTCGTCGACGCCGACCTGCAACATCTTGGCCCGGCTGGTCAGCCCCATCTTGACGCCGATGCGCCGTTCGCCGCGCGACAGGCGCCGATCGACCGAGAGCTTCTGCACCTGATAGGCCTCTTCCACCGTGAAAGCGGTGTCCACAGGGGTGATTTGCGGGGTAGCTGTTGCTTTACGCTGTGCAGAGTCGAGCATTTCCGCGTATTTCGCCAGCCTGTCCATCTCAGTTCGCCTTGGCTTTGATCAGATCAAGTGCAACGTCGATGATCATGTCTTCCTGGCCTCCGACCATCCGGCGGTTGCCCAATTCGACGAGGATCTCGCGGGTATCGATTCCGTACTGTTCCGCTGCCTTTTCCGCATGGCGCAGGAAGCTTGAATAGACGCCTGCATAGCCCAGGCTGAGCGTCTCGCGATCGACCCTCACCGGACGGTCCTGAAGCGGGCGTATGATGTCGTCCGCCGCGTCCATCAGCGCCATCACGTCGCAGCCGTGCTTCCAGCCCTTGCGGTTGGCGGCGGCGATGAACACCTCGAGCGGTGCGTTACCGGCTCCCGCACCCATCCCGGCAAGGCTCGCGTCGATCCGCACCGCGCCGGCTTGCGCGGCGACGATCGAATTGGCCACGCCCAGGGACAGATTGTGGTGCGCATGGATGCCGCGTTGGGTTTCAGGCTTGAGCACCCGGTCATAGGCTTGGAGACGTGCAATCACGCCATCCATGTCGAGCGCCCCGCCGCTGTCGGTGACATAGACGCAATGCGCGCCATAGCTTTCCATCAGCAGCGCCTGCTGGGCGAGCGCCTCGGGCTCGATCATGTGGCTCATCATCAGGAAGCCCGATACGTCCATGCCCAGATCGCGCGCGATGCCGATGTGCTGCTTGCCGACGTCGGCCTCGGTGCAGTGGGTCGCGACCCTGACCGAGCGCACTCCCATCGAATAGGCCCGCTTGAGTTCTTCGGCGGTGCCGATACCGGGCACCAGAAGCGTTGTCAGCACCGCGTTCTTGATTACGTCGGCGGCAGCCTCGATCCAGTCCCAGTCGGTATGGGCGCCAAATCCGTAATTGAAGGTCGAACCGTTCAGGCCATCGCCGTGCGAGACCTCGATCGCATCCACCCCTGCCTCGTCAAGCGCCTTAGCGATCGTGCGGACGCTGTCGGTGCCATACATATGCAGGATGGCGTGCATCCCGTCGCGCAAGGTCACGTCCTGGATGTAGAGCCGATCAGATGTTGGATCAAAGGTCATGCTGCGGTCTTTTCCATATGAGTCTTGGCCAGGCTCTCGCCTGCCGCCTTGGCGGCAGCGGTCATGATGTCGAGGTTGCCGGAATAGTTGGGCAGATAATCGCCCGCGCCCTCGACCTCGAGGAACACGCTGGTCTTGAGTCCTTCGAATTCACCGTAGCCGGGGATCTTGAGCGGCCGGTTCGAGCCAAAGCGTTCGAACTGTACTTCCTGCTTGAGCCGGTAGCCCGGCACGTACGACTGCACCCTTGCAATCATAGCCAGGACCGAATCGCGCACCTTGTCCTCATCGACCATTTCCGACAGCGTGAAGATCGTATCACGCATGATCATCGGCGGTTCGGCGGGATTAAGGATGATCACAGCCCGGCCCTTGGCCGCGCCGCCGACAGTTTCGATCGCCCGCGCCGTTGTGCGGGTGAACTCATCAATGTTGGCACGGGTGCCGGGACCGGCGGAGCGCGACGAAACCGACGCGACGATTTCGGCGTAGTGCACCTTGGCGACCTGCGAGACCGCCGCGACGATCGGGATCGTCGCCTGCCCGCCACAGGTCACCATGTTGATGTTGCGCACCGCGGCATCGACCGCCGGGTTGACCGGGGGAATGGTCGCCGGGCCGATCGCGGCCGGGGTAAGGTCGACCATCAGCTTGCCGTCACGGGCGAGGATTTCGTCGTGCGCCTTGTGCGCATAGGCCGAGGTCGCATCGAAGGCGATGCCGATATCGGCATATTGCGGCATCCGGCACAGGCCCTCGATTCCTTCGTGAGTCGTCGGGACGCCGCGTTCGCTGGCCATCGCCAGCCCCTCGGAGGCCGGATCGATCCCGACAACCGCCGCTAGCTCCAGTGTATCCGAACCCTTGAGCAGCTTGATCATCAGGTCGGTCCCGATATTGCCGGAGCCGATAATTGCGCACTTCATCTTGGCCATTTGACCAGCCTCCAATTTGAATTCAGTCAGCGGCGAACGCGGCGCGGACCGTTCCGAGTCCGTTGATCCGGGCTTCGAC
>JAURNJ010000062.1 GCA_030830245.1 Novosphingobium sp.
CACTGACAAAAGCGAACACTTCACCGTGACTGGCGGCGTCACCAACTTGACCGATAAACGATACATCCAAGGCGGGTACGTCGATCTCGACATCGGCGGCGCCGCCACCGCAAGCTTCTCGCGTCCGCGCGAATGGTTCCTCAAGCTCGCCTATAAGTACTGACACTTACCACCCCCGAGGGCGGCGGTCCGCCGCCGCCCTCACCCTTCTGGTGGCACCGACCAAGAGCCTGCCAGACACCTCGCCGCCCAATTTGGTATTGGCAACTTGTCTTGCGGCCAAAGGAGCAATGTCTTGGGCGTTACGATCCCCCCGCTCGAGCGCAGCGATTTCCTGACCGGCCAACCACTTGTCGACGGCACCGAGATCTGTGCCGGCTCTACCTACGCGGTCACTAACCCGGCAACCGGCAAAACGCTGGCGAATGTCGTCAAGCTGGGCGCTGCCCAGACGCGTCGGGCAATTGAAAGCAATTCCCGCGCCTTGATCGATTGGCGCAAGCGGCCCGCTCAGGAACGCGCGCGCCTGCTGCATGACTGGCTGGCGCTGGTCCGGCTCCATCGCCACGATCTTGGTTTGCTGATGACCGCCGAACAGGGCAAACCGCTGGCCGAAGCGCTGGGCGAGGTCGATTACGCCGCAAGTTTCATCCAGTGGTTCGCTGAAGAGGCGCGCCGTGTCTATGGCGAGGTCATTCCGGCCAGCGCTGACCGGCGGATCGTCGTGATCCGTCAGCCGGTCGGCGTGGTGGGCGCCATTACGCCGTGGAACTTTCCCGCCGCGATGATCACCCGCAAGGTCGCGCCTGCACTGGCGGCGGGCTGCACCGTGACCCTCAAACCGTCCGAACTCACCCCCATGACCGCTTTCGCTCTGGCGAAGCTCGCTCGCGAAGCGGGCGTTCCGCCCGGCGTGTTCAACGTGGTCTGCGGGGATGCGCCCGAAATCGGATCGGTCCTGACCAGCCATCCCGATGTTACGAAGTTCACCTTCACCGGTTCGACCGCGATTGGCAAGCTGTTGACCGCTCAATGCGCTGCCACGCTCAAGCGGGTTTCGATGGAACTGGGCGGCAATGCCCCGCTGCTGGTGTTCGACGATGCCGATCTCGATCAGGCTGTCGAGGGGGCGATCGCCTCGAAATTCCGTAACACCGGACAGACCTGCGTTTGCGCCAACCGGATCCTCGTGCAAAGCGGCATTCATGACCGCTTCGTCGAGGCGCTGGCCGCCAGGGTCTCCGCGTTCCGGGTCGGAAACGGCCTTGAAGGTGCAACCGACCAGGGACCGTTAATCACCGCATCAGCCTTGGCCAAGGTTCAGGGACATGTCGCCGATGCCGTGGCGCAAGGTGCCCAGCTGGTCACCGGCGGCAAGAGACACGAGGCCGGAGAACTGTTCTTCCAACCAACTGTGCTGACTGGAGCGAGACCGGCGATGCGGCTGGCGGACGAGGAGACCTTCGGGCCGGTGGCCCCGGTGTTCCGTTTCGAAACCGAGGCCGAAGCGCTGGCGCTTGCCAACGCCACGCACTCGGGGCTGGCGGCCTATGCCTTCACCCGCGACATTGACCGCGCCTGGCGGGTTTCCGAAGGCCTTGAGACCGGGATGGTCGGCTTGAACAGCGGCATCGTCTCGACCGAGACCGCCCCGTTTGGCGGCATCAAGGAATCGGGACTGGGCCGAGAAGGTTCGCGACACGGTATTGAAGAATTCCTGGAGATGAAGACCATCAGTGTTGGGGTCCGGCCCGAGAGTCCGGTGTAAGCGGAATGCGGTCCCAAGGAGTCAAGATTTTCGTTGCTCAATGCGGAATGCATTGTATGATGTCGACAAAAGAGCGGGAGATGGAATTCAGCATGCCCTTCAAGGTTAGGCCTTACGCGACCTTGACCGCCCAAAACGCGCAGGAAAGTCTCCTGCCGTGAAGCGCATGGTCGTGGGGATTACCGGCGCAACCGGCTCGGTCTATGGTCTTCGCCTGCTTGAGCTGCTGCGCGAGACGGGCGGTTGGGAAACCCATCTGGTAATGTCTCCGGCCGCGCTGCTCAACATTCGCGAGGAACTGCCCGAAGGCAAAGCCCGGCTCGAAGCGCTGGCCGATGTGGTGCACAACGTCCGCAACGTCGGCGCCTCGATCGCCAGCGGTTCGTTCGTATGCGAAGGCATGGCGATTGCGCCCTGTTCGATGCGCACGCTGGGCGCGGTGGCGCACGCCCTGTCCGACAACCTCATCACCCGCGCGGCCGACGTGATGCTGAAGGAACGGCGCCGCCTGGTGATGATCACCCGCGAAGCGCCGCTCAACCTGGCGCACCTGCGCAACATGACGGCCTGCACCGAAATGGGGGCGGTGATCTTCCCCCCGGTGCCGGCCTTCTATGCGCGGCCGACCTCGCTGGCCGACGTGGTCGATCACACCTGCATGCGGGTACTGGATCTGTTCGGGCTTCATGCGAAGTCTGAGAAACGCTGGCAAGGCCTTAGCAAAGAGGCGGCAAGCCTTGTTCCGGGTGCTGGGCAAATGGAAGGGAATTGAGAATGGCGTGGGATGTCAGCCGTCGCACGGTCATGAGCGGTGGCGCCGTGGGTGCTGCCGTTGCCGGTCTGGGGATCGGCCGCAGCGCCTTGGCGCAGCGGCCGCGCAAGTTCATCGTCATCGAGGAGACGCACGTTCCCGAAAGTCGACTATTTGCCGAAACCTTTACCAATTCGGGACGCGCAGCGCAGGTTGTCCGGATCGACCGGAGCTTCAACGGCCTGCTGCATGAACTTGAAGCGGTTGAAGGCGTGCTGGTCGGCCTTACTTCCGATCCCGCGGCGATGATCGCCGGGCAGATCCTGGTGGCCGGCGGCGCCCGCCCGCTACTACAGTGGACCCATCAATACCGCAAGCTGCGCTGGGAACACAAGACTGTTGGCGCGCCAACGCTGCTTGCGCGGGCTAGCGTCGGCTGGCCCAGCGTCCTTGCCTACCACATGCAGGATGCGCTCGTCGGCGATCGCCAGGATGCCGAACTGCGGTGCCAGTCAGGAGGACATTGCGGCCTCGATGGCAAGAGCCCCGGCATGCTGGTTTCATGGGCATTCGAAGTGGGAGTACAGCAGTCGTGAGTACGCGCATGCCACAAGGCGTCGACGCCGCAACCTTTACCAAGGCTCTGGACGAATTAGCGGCTATCGTCGGCAAGGAATGGGTCTTCGTCGATGAACTGCCGCTGTCGGCCTATCGCGACGCCTATTCACCGCTGGCCGATGGCGAGATGCTGCCCTCGGCTGCTGTGGCACCGGCCAACATGGAACAGATTCAGCAGGCGCTGAAGGTATTCAACGCTTACAAGCTGCCGATCTGGACATTCGGCAACGGCCGCAATTTCGCCTATGGCGGCCCGGCCCCGCGCCAGTCCGGTTATGTCATGTTCGACCTCAAGCGGATGAACCGCATTCTCGAAGTCAACGAGAAATACGGCTATGCGC
>JAURNJ010000063.1 GCA_030830245.1 Novosphingobium sp.
GCGCAGTTCCTGTTTCAGCTTGGCCGGCTCGCGCGCGATGACGAAGCCGAAACTGACCCCGCCCTCCTTCGACTGCGTTGCGTGATGCAGGTTGTGCGCCTGTACCAGCCGCCGGGCATAGCCGCGCCGGGGCACGTACCGGAACCAGCGCTGGTGGACGAGGCCATCGTGGATAAGCGTGTAGATGATCCCGTAGATCAGCACCCCAAGCCCGATCCAGGTGCCGGGAAGCCAAGCGGCCTCGCCCATGATCAGCGGGCTTCCGACTGCGAACATCGAGATGCTCATCGCCGCGCCGACCAGCGCATAAAGATCGTTGCGCTCGAAAAAGCTTTCGTGCGGCTCGTGATGGTCGCGGTGCCATGCCCAGCCGAAGCCGTGCATGATGTATTTGTGGCTTGCCCAGGCGACGAATTCCATCGCGGCGACAGTGGCAAGGACGATAAGCAGGACAGCGAGCAGCGGCATGCTCGCCCCATAGCGCGCCGCTCCCGGTTTGTCAGCGCGTGCTTGCAATCCGCGAGCGGCGGTCTAATTCGCCCGCATGACCCAAACTCCCCGCACGCTCTACGAAAAGATCTGGGACGCTCACGTCGTCGAGACCCAGCCGGATGGCACCTGCCTGATCTATATCGACCGCCACCTCGTTCACGAAGTGACCAGCCCGCAGGCCTTCGAAGGGCTGCGCGTGGCCGCGCGCAAGGTGCGCCGTCCCGATCTGACGCTTGCCGTGCCCGACCACAACCTGCCTACCACGGCAAGGCTCGACGCAGCAGGCAACGAACTGCCGATTGCCGACAAAGAAAGCGCGCAGCAGCTTGCTGCCCTGCGCGTCAACGCACCCGAATTCGGCATCCGGTACATCGACGCGACCGACAAGGAACAGGGTATCGTCCACGTCGTCGGACCGGAACAGGGCTTTTCGCTTCCTGGTGCGACCATAGTGTGCGGCGACAGCCACACTGCCTGCCACGGCGGCATTGGCGCGCTGGCGTTCGGAATTGGCACGACCGAGGTCGAGCACGTGCTAGCAACGCAAACGCTTTTGCTCAAGCAGTCGAAGACGCTTGAGGTTCGGGTAGAGGGCAAGCTCGGCAAGTTCGTCACCCCCAAGGATGTGATCCTCCACGTCATCGGCGTGATCGGCACGGCGGGTGGCACCGGCCATGTCATCGAATATCGCGGCAACGTGTTCGAGGAAATGTCGATCGAAGGCCGCCTGACCGTTTGCAACATGTCGATCGAGGGCGGCGCGCGCGCTGGCCTGATCGCGCCCGACGACAAGACCTTCGAATACCTGAAGGGCCGCCCCTATGCGCCCAAGGGCGCGGATTGGGAAAAGGCGGTTGGCTGGTGGCAAAGCCTAGCCACCGATCCGGGCGCGAAGTTCGACAAGAGCGTCTTCATCCGTGCCGAGGACATCGAGCCGACCGTGACATGGGGAACCAGCCCGGAAGACACTGTCGCAATCGGCGGCGTGGTCCCGGCGCCCGAAAGCTTTGCCGACGCCTCCAAGCAGCAGGCGGCCTCGGTCAGCCTTGACTACATGGGTCTGGCGGCAGGCACGCCGATGACGCAGATTGCCATCGAGAACGTGTTCATCGGATCATGCACGAACAGCCGGATCGAGGACATTCGCGCCGCCGCCGAAGTGCTGAAAGGCCGCAAGAAGGCCGACAACGTCAAGTGGGCCATCGTCGTTCCCGGCTCGGGCCTGGTGAAGGCGCAGGCCGAAGCCGAGGGCCTCGACAAGATCATCACCGAAGCAGGCCTCGAATGGCGCGAGCCGGGCTGTTCGGCCTGCCTCGCGATGAACCCCGACAAGGTGCCGCCGGGAGAACGCTGCGCCTCGACCAGCAACCGCAACTTCACTGGCAGGCAGGGACCGGGCGCACGCACGCACCTCATGTCGCCGGCGATGGCAGCGGCGGCGGCGGTCACGGGCCGCTTGACCGACGTGCGGGAACTGATCGGAAATTGAGGGCACGCACTTGCTTGCGCTGCACCTGCGAACGACTACATGGGTTCCATGACCGACAAACCCGATAACGACTGGAAGACCAAGGCTGCGCTTGCAGCCGGTGCCGCCGTCGGCTCTGCCGCCATCGCTGCCGCACTGCTGTTCGCCAACAAGCGGCGCAAGGACAAGGCAAGCAGCCAACCGCCCGCCACCACCAAGGCGCCTCACTTTCCGCCGGAGACAGACTGATGGAACCGATCAGGCAGGTAGAAGGCCGAGCGATTCCGTTCGGGCGCAAGAACGTCGATACCGACGTCATCATCCCCGCGCACTGGCTCAAGACGATCAGTCGCGACGGGCTTGGCAAGGGTGCATTCGAGGCCGTGCGCAAGGAACCGGGCAACGTCTTCGCGGACCCGACCTGGGCAGGTGCGCCGATCCTGATCGCGGGCGACAATTTCGGCTGCGGATCGAGCCGCGAACATGCCGCCTGGGCCTTGCTCGACATGGGCGTGACCTGCGTCATCGCGCCCAGCTTTTCCGACATCTTCGCCAGCAACGCCTTCAAGAACGGCGTGCTGACCGTCGCCCTGCCGCAGGAAGCCATCGACCGGCTGATGGAAGTGGCGCAAACCGACCCGATCCACGTCGATCTCGAAGCCCAGACCGTGACCACCCCGTTCCAGGACCGTTTCGAGTTTCCCATCGATCCGTTCCGCAAGCATTGCCTGCTGAACGGCCTCGACGAGGTGGGATTGACGCTGGCACGTGCCGACACCATCTCGGAATACGAAAGCAAGGCTACGGCGCAATTGCCGTTTCTTGCCCACGCCACAGCCTGAGGGCCCGATGCGAAATTCGTTCTATGCGAATTTCAAACAGGACTCTGAGGGATTGTCGCAAGGGGTGAGGGACAGTATCGGCGAGCGACTACTTCGAAAGGATTCGGCATGACCACCTTCAACGATCGCGAACGCGGCGAAGAAGCAAAATTCGCGCACGACCAGGACATGCAGTTTCGCATCCAGGTGCGGCGCAACCGCCTGCTGGGCGAATGGGCGGCAGCGAAGATGAACCTGTCGCAGGCCGAAACCGATTCCTACGCCAAGTCCGTGGTTCAGGCCGATTTCGAGGAAGCCGGCGACGAGGACGTGATCCGCAAGCTGCTCGGCGACCTGACTTCGGCGGGAGTCGAATCCAGCGACGCCGATGTGCGCGCCGCGCTGGACGACAAGACGGTCGAGGCCAAGCGCCAGCTCATGGGCGAAGTCTGACATGCCCATGGCCGCTGCGGATATAGAAGCCATGATCAAGGCAGCGCTGCCGGATGCCGAAGTGACGATTACCGATCTGGCTGGCGATGGCGACCACTACGCCGCGCGCGTCGTTTCCGAAGCCTTTCGCGGCAAGCTGCGCCCTGCCCAGCACCGCATGGTCTATGAAGCGCTGGGCGGTCGCATGGGCGGCGAGCTTCACGCCTTGCAACTGACCACTGCCGTGCCCAACTAACGCGAACGATTTTCAGCAAGGGAAGCTTCTGCCATGTCCGACACCAATGCTCGCATCGGAGAAATCGTTCAGGGCAACGATGTCGTGCTGTTCATGAAAGGCACGCCGCTGTTCCCGCAGTGCGGCTTTTCCAGCCGCGCCATCGCGATCCTCGATCACCTCGGCGTGGCCTATGAAACGGTGGACGTGCTGCAGGACCAGGAAATCCGCCAGGGCATCAAGAGCTATTCGGACTGGCCGACCATCCCCCAGCTTTACATCAAGGGCGAGTTCGTCGGCGGCAGCGACATCATGATGGAGATGTTCGAGGCGGGCGAGCTGCAACAGATTGTTGCCGACGCCGGGATCGCCAGCAACGCCTGAGTCGCGAGACTCACAGCGACAATGGAAGAGCGCCGGTAGCTCCGGCGCTTTTTTCGCTTTATGCTGATCCGGGAGGTTCTCGGGGAGGCGGGGCTCTGGAGACTTGAGCCCCGCCTCTTTCGAGACTGCTTGGGGGTGCCTGCATATATGCAGGGGGCGTGCCAAAACACTATCTAACTGTTTTATAACAATATTATGATTTTCTCAGACTCGGACTGCGGGACGACTGTAAACCGTTCCGACAGTACCCGAGGATTCCCCACTCTGTATAAAACCGGCTTGCGTCCGGGCCGTGTGCAGGCAAAGGTTCAACCCATGGATAACTATCATCACGCGCTCTACCCCGCGACCGGGCCGATGCCCGCCGAAGGCCCAAAGGTGGTGCCCGCCAGCACCATCGTCATTTTCCGCAGGGGCCGCGACGGAGATGCGCCGGAATTCCTGATGGTCCAGCGCGCCAAGGAAATGCGCTTTGCCGGGGGAGCAGCAGTGTTTCCCGGCGGTCGCGTCGATCCGGCAGACCGGGAACTTGCCGCACGGCTCGCGCCGCACGCCGATCCCGAGATCGCCATGTCACAGGTTGCCGGCATCCGCGAAACGCTCGAAGAAACCGGCCTTGTCATCGCCATGCGCCAACAGGTTACTGCCGACGAAGCGCGTGAAGCGCGCAAGATGCTGTTCGTCGAGGAGAAGCTCGCCCCGGTGCTGGACCGTTTCGGCTGGGAGCCCGACCTCGAAGCATTGACCTATTTCGCGCACTGGTGCCCGCCGATGGACAAGGCTTTCGACACGCGGTTTTTCGTCCACGACCTTGGCACCGGATCGGTCGATGTCGAAGTGGACGCGACCGAGAACACGCGTCTGTTCTGGACCTCCGCGCAAAAGGCGCTCGACTTGCTCGAAGCGGGCGAAATTTCGCTGATCTTCCCGACCATGCGCAACGTCGAACGCCTGGCACTGTTCGCCAACATCGAGGAAGCCATCGCCCATGCCGCGCAGTTCCCGCCGGAACGGATGGCGGCCAGGCGCGAGACCATCGACGGGAGGGATTGGGTGACGATCCCGGAGGGGCGCGGCTATCCCGTCACCCGCCAGACTGTCGAGGATGCCCGGCGCGGCGGAACCCCGTTCAAGAACGTCAGCTGAGGCTTGGCAAACGCGACGAACGGCGTCGGCTGCGCCTGCCGCTTAATCTGCGATTCATGTTCGAAAGGGCACTTTGCCTATCGGGGTGGAAACAGTGATCGGGGAACGCAAGGCAATGACCACCAGCAGCAGCCGCACCTATGCCGGGATCAGCTATGATCCCATCTATTTCGCTCGCAAGCACCGCATCTCGAAACCACAGGCGCGCGAGCTGATCCGCAAATACGGGCATGATCGCGACACGCTCAACGATGCAGCGATCGCTCTGAAGTCCGCTTCGGGGCTCTGACACGCAGATTCACGAAAAATCCTCCCCAATCCGGGGGAGGTGGCAGCTCGCGAGAGCGGCGAACAGATATCCCGGCTCGTCGTTATCGGTGCTGACGGAGGGGGTGTCCACCGTGCAGGACGCTCCCTTCACCGTCGCCGCCATTCAAATCCGCAGCAGGCCCTCTTGCGAGATCGAGCAGATCCGCGTTCCATCCTCGCGAAACATCGCCGCGCGGATCAGGGTGCGCCCCTCGCCCGCCCAGTCGCTGTGCTGTTCGAAGAGCGTCCAGCCCGAAACGTCAGGTGGCGCGTGAAAGCGCACGGTGTGATCGACGCTGGCGACCACCGGATTACCCCCGAGAACTTCCTCGCGATGTGGCTGTAGTGCCGTCCCGATCATCAGCAGGTCGCTGGCATAGGCAACCATCAGCCGCGCCAGTGCTGGCGAAGCGTCGTGCGAATCGCGAAACCTGAGCCACAGCAGCGAACGGCCCGGCTCGTTGCGTCGCTCGCTCGGCGCCATCCTCCCGCCGATGACAGGGCGTACTTCCAATATGTCGAACGGCGAGCCTGGCTCCAGCGCCGCGGCTTCGCTGGGAATGTCCTGATAGGATTGATAGTCCTGCGGCGGCCCTGCCTGCGGCACTGGCAGCTCGTCGCGCGACGGACCTTGCTCTCCGGTATGCCACGAGGCGATCATGGTCAGGATCGGCCTTCCGTTCTGGCTGGCGACGATCCGCCGGTTCGAGAAGCTGCCTCCA
>JAURNJ010000064.1 GCA_030830245.1 Novosphingobium sp.
CGCGCCTTTGGTGTAGATGCTGGCCTGTCCGCGCGCGTTCACTTCATCGACCCAGGCTGCCTGCGCATCGGGTTCGGGCTCTATGGCGTTTACGCCGCGTGCGTCCAGGTAACGCACCGTATCGCCGATCCAGTCCACCTGCTGCTCGTTGGCGACAAGCACATTGGCCAACGTCGAGGGGCTTTGCGGTCCCGCGACCAGGAACAGGTTGGGAAATCCGCCGACCATGACGCCGAGATAGGAGCGCGGCCCTTCGCGCCAGACATCGCCAAGCGCGACTCCGCCACGCCCGCGAATATCGATGCGATTGAGCGATCCGGTGAGCGCGTCATAGCCAGTGGCGAAAACGATGATGTCGACATCATAGGACGCGCCTGTCCGCGTGACGATGCCGGTTGGCGCGATACCCTCGATTGGATCGGCTTTCATGTCCACCAGCGACACGTTGGGCTGGTTGAACAGGTCGTAATAGCCTGTTTCGAGGATCAGCCGCTTGGTGCCGTAAAGCTGGTCTGGCGCCAGCAGGGCGGCGGTTTCGGGATCCCTGACCAGGGAGGCAATCTTGCAGGCGATAAACTGGTTGGCCAGCTGGCTGGCTCGCTCATCGACCAGCAGGTCGTTGAACGAGCGGTGCATGGTCGTGCCGCCATAGGCCCAGGCCCGCTCGAATATGGCCTCGCGTTCCTCGTCGCTGACTTCGAGCGCTGACTTGTTGCCCGGAACCACGGGATCGTCATCGGGAAGCGACCGCCAGCTCATCCCGGCGGGCGAATCGATCCATTGCGCGCGAAGCTCCGGATAGCGCGCCTTCACCTGCTCCTGCTCTCCCGGATGCATCGGACGGTTCGCGGCGGGCACGACGTGATGCGCTGTTCGCTGGAAGACGAAAAGCTGCGCGGCGTGCTTGCCGATTTCCGTCGCGGACTGGACGCCGGACGAGCCCGTGCCGATCACCGCCACCCGCTTGCCGGCAAAGTTGACCGGGTGGTGGGGCCACAGACCGGTGTGATAGATCTCCCCTCGGAAAGCGTCCTGTCCGGGCCATGCAGGAATATAGGGGGTTGAAAGGGGACCGGTCGCCATGATGACATAGCGGGCCTCGTAGTGGTCGCCCCGGTCGGTCTCTACTGCCCACACGGCCCGCGCTTCGTCATAGACCGCCGAAGTCACCCGCGTTTCGAGGCGCATGTCCTTCGCCATGTCGAACCGTTCGACGACATGGTTCACATAGGCAAGGATTTCGCCCTGAGCGGCGAAACGCTCCGTCCAGTTCCACTCCTGAGTCAGTTCGGGCGAAAAGGCGAAGGCGTATTGAAGGCTTTCGACGTCGCAGCGCGCGCCGGGATATCCGTTCCAGTACCAGACGCCGCCCGCGCCGTCGGCAGCCTCTAACAGCCGGGTGGCAAGCCCCAGCTCATCGCGGAACCGGTGCAAGGCAGCAAGACCGCCAAAGCCGGCGCCCACGATGAGTACATCGAGAGCTGCCTGTTCGGGCGGTCTGTCACCTCTCCGGGACGGGACTGCCGCGTCTCCGGCTTGCATCAATGCAGGCCGACAACCTCGTGCTTTTCGCCGCGCAGTTCCCTGCGGGTCTTGATCAGCAAGGGCGCACGCACGTCCTCGGGGATTTCGTCCTGTCCGATCGGTCGGGCGACATCCTTGGGCATGACGGCCAGCTTTGCCGCCAGCGGCTTCAGCGCCTCCATGTCGAAGTTGTAGAGCTTGGCAGCATTGCCGCCGAGCATGGCGCGCACTTCGTCCTCGGGCAGGTCGTGGAAAGCCACCCGCATCGCCATGCGCGAATCCGGATACGTGCCCTCGAGGTGCGGATAATCGCTGCCCCACAGAACGTGATCGACGCCGAGTTCATAGCGACCGTCGATTTCGTTGCGGCCGGGGAAGCTCGCGCCGTAGTAGCAATTGCGCTTTGCATAGAAGCTCGGGGCTTCGGGCAGCACGTCGGCATCGTCGAAATGCAGTTCGCCCGCATTGCCGTGCTTCATCGAGCGCCAGATGCCGTCCATGCCTTCGAGCACCGGAAGAACCCAGTCACAACCCGCCTCGGTGACGATGAAGCGCAGCTTGGGGAAGCGTTCGAACACGCCGCCCCAGATCAGGCTCTTGAAGTTGCGCTGCGAGAAGAACATCATCTCGTTGAACCACAGCGCCATCGAACCGGGATGCTTGCCGTAATCGGGAGCGCCGCCGCCCGAGTGCTGGTTGATGGTGATGTCATGGTCCTGGATCGCGGCCCAGAGCCGGTCATATTCGCGGCTCATCAGCGGAGGCACGACGTTCCACATGTCGTCGGGCGGGGAGGGCAGCAGGACGCCGCCGCGTAGATTGTTCTTCGCCACCCATTCGACAGTCCTGATCGCCTCGTCGATGTCATTGAGGTGCATCAGCGCAATGCCTGCGCGCCGCTCGGGCGCTTCGTCGCAGAAATCCTTGAGCCAGCGATTGTGCGCCTGCGCACCCGCGAGTTGCAGTTCGTAGACTTCGGGCTTGGGCGGGGGCGAAAGGTGGAACGCGGCCGGGTAAAACGGCGGCACGGTGTTGGGGAAGATGATCTCGCCGCAAGTGCCGTCATCGTCGAGGTCTGCAAGGCGGACTTCGGTTTCCCAGTTCTTGTGCTTCTTTGACTGGAGAGGCATCATTCCGCTTTTGCGGCCCGAGCGGAACTCGTCGAACTGGTCACGATACTTGGGATCGAGATATTCGCGATAGGTGGCGTGACTGGCGCCTGCATGCGAATCGGCGGTAATGCAGATATAGGGCTCGTCGGAATAAGTGTGCGTGGTCATGGCATTCCTCTCGGTGCCGGGGTTGGTGCGGCAGTGGCCAAAATTAGAGGCAATGGCGGCCCGCTTGTCAAGAATGGCTTGGCTCGCATGCCCTTCGGGGCTTACGCTTGAAGTCAGACGGATCGGGAGAAAGCCAAGGCCATGGAGTTTTCACTCAGCTATCCTGCCAGCCTCGAAGCAGCCGAACAGGCGCGGAATGCCGAGGCATTGGGGTTCGACTCGATCGGTTTCTACGATTCCCCGGCTCTGGAAGCCGATGTGTGGATCGCGGTGGCGCTCGCCATGCAGGCCACTTCGCGAATCAAGGTGGGCACCGAAATCCTCGTTCCCTCGCTGCGCCATCCGATAGCGCAGGCATCCGCCATTGCCACCGTCGAGCAGATGGGGCCGGGAAGGCTGTTTGTCGGGCTTGGCACCGGGTTCACGGGTCGCAAGGCGATGGGCCAGAAGGCGCTGAGCTGGGCCTTCATGACCCGCTTCATCCATCAGACGAAGGGTCTGCTGGCGGGAGACGAGGTGGAAATCGACGGGTCAGTCATGCGCATGATGCATTCGCCCGGCTTCGCGCTGGAACGCCCCATCCACGTGCCATTCTATGTCGCGGCGAACGGTCCCAAGGGGGTCGCTGTGGCGCGCGAGCATGGCGATGGGCTGATGTTCGGCGGCCC
>JAURNJ010000065.1 GCA_030830245.1 Novosphingobium sp.
CTTCAGTTTCTCGAATTGTTCGCCCCCGTAGCTGTCGAGATAGCGCACATCGAGGTTCCACCAGTCGGCAAATTCGCGCACCAGCTCCATGGTCTTGGGTCCACCGCCACCGATCAGGATCGGGATGCTGGTCAGCGGCACTGGGGCGAACGTGACATTCTCGATCCGGTTGAAGCGGCCCTCGAAGGAAAACGGCTCTCCGCTCCACAGGCCCTTGAGCACCGTCAGCGTTTCGCGCAACCGCTCCACCCGATCGCGAGGCTTAGCCGGTTCGAGTGCGAAGGCATCGAACTCGTTCTGATAGGAACCCCAGCCGATCCCGAGTTCGAAACGCCCGCCCGACGCATGATCGAGCGTCACCGCCTCGCGCGCGAGCACCACCGGATTGCGCATCGCATCGCACAGCACCAGCGAACCCACCTTCAGGCGTGCGGTGTGCGCAGCGAGCCAGGTGTTGGCGATCATCGCTTCGTACATCGGCTGGTTTTCGGCGAGCGGCGGCACGAGGTGGTCCATCCCCACCATGCCGGAAAACCCGGCCCATTCGGCTGCGCGCGCAATCTCGACCATGCGATCGAGCGAAAGCCGCATCTGGGGCAGGAAGAGATGGAATTGCATGTGCGGGCCTTTCGGTCAGGCAGCCAGTTCAAGGCCGGCATAACCGGATGCCGCGATCTCCTCGCAGCGTTCGGCATAGGTCGGATAGCCACCAAGCCAGGCCATGAACATGCGCGGCTTTCCAGCGATGTTGTCGCCATTGTACCATGAGTTGGCGAGCGGATAGAGCGTCGTCTCGGCGACCCGCCGCACTTCGGCCACCCATTCCTCCTGCGCGGCATCCTGTGCTTCGACGCGCGTTGCTCCCGTCTCGCGCATGTGGTCGATCAGCCGGGCGATCCAGTCCACATGCTGCTCAATTGCAGCGATCATGTTGACGATGACAGAGGGGCTGCCGGGCCCGGTGATGGTGAACAGGTTGGGAAAGCCTGCAACCATCAGGCCCAGCCAGGTGCGCGGACCATCCGCCCAGGCGTGTTCGAGGGCGACACCCTCCACACCGCGGATCTTCATTGCCCTCAAGGGGCCGGTCATGGCGTCGAACCCGGTGGCGAAAACCAGGACATCGAGCGGATATTCGGCACTGGACGTGTGGATGCCAGTCGCGCTGACCCTCTCGATCGGAGTCTTTTTCAGGTCGACCAGCGTGACGTTGGGCCGGTTGAAGGTCGCGTAGTAATCGGTGTCGAGGCAGATGCGCTTGGTTGCGATGGGATGGTCGCGCGGGGTCAGCGATTCGGCCACTTCGGGATCTTGGACGATTTCGGCGATCTTGCGCCGCACGAAGTTCGCGGCCTGCTCGTTGGAGGCCGGATTGGTGACTGAAT
Organism: Novosphingobium sp.; assembly: GCA_030830245.1. GTDB lineage: Bacteria > Pseudomonadota > Alphaproteobacteria > Sphingomonadales > Sphingomonadaceae > Novosphingobium. The sequence goes on from JAURNJ010000065.1 coordinate 1,386, forward strand.
CGGCGAACAGGACCGGGATGCCACCCGCGCCGCCGCGCTGCCACTTGTCCTCGTAGGCGGCCTCGCGCTCCTCGTCCGAGAGGTCGAAGGCGGATTCGGCAATCGTCTGCTTCACGGTCGCGGCCTTGTTCTGTAGGATCTTGCGGCGATGGCCGAGATAGTCGGCCCGAATTTCCGCCTCGTATTCAGGAAAGATCGGGCGATTCACTGCGGGCAGGGTGAAGTTGGCGGTTCGCTGGAACACGGTGAGGTGCGCCGCCACCTGAGCGATCACCGGGATCGACTGGATGCCGGACGAGCCAGTGCCGATCACACCGACCCGCTTGCCAGCGAGGTCGAAGCCCTCCTGCGGCCAGGCCTGTGTGAACAGCACGTCTCCGGCGAACTCGTCCAAGCCGGGCAGGTCGGGCCGATGCGGCTTGGAGAGGCAGCCGGTCGCCGCGATGAGGAAGCGGGCGCGCGCAGTGTGGCCTTCCTCCGTCGTGACAGTCCACAGCCGCGAGTCTTCATCCCAGACACAGCCATCGATCCTGGCGTTGAAAGTGAAGTGATCGCGCAGGCCATAACGCTCGGCCACATGGCTGGCGTAGCGCAGGACTTCGGGCTGGGTGGCGAAGCGTTCGGACCAGCGCCACTCGTCGAGCAGGGCTTCGTCGAAGGCGTAGCAGTAATCCAGGCTTTCGACGTCGCAGCGAGCGCCCGGATAGCAGTTCCACCACCATGTTCCGCCGACATCTGCGGCAGCCTCGAACCCTCGCGCCTCAAGGCCCCTCGCCCGCAGCCGATAGATTGCATACATGCCGCCAAACCCGGCACCCACCACAATGGCGTCGATAGTTTTGCCATCCGAAATCGAATTCATCGCCTCACCCGTCCAATCATTGTTTGGCCATGTCGTGCCATTGGCAGGGTGGCTGCGCAACTGCCTTGGTCAGATGGCTTGCACGCTTAAGGCAGTTGCCTCGAATGCAATTGCCGGAAACGGACAGGCCGGCTAGGCATGGACCATAAAGAGTGAGAGGAATTAGCAATATGGCGAGTGCGGCAGTCGAAATCGAAACGCCGGATGTTTCTCGTGCCTATCGCAACTATGTGATGGGCCTGCTGCTCACCATCTACATCCTCAATTTCCTCGACCGGCAAGTCGTCAATATCCTTGCCGAACCGATCAAGCACGACCTCGGCCTTGCCGACTGGCAGCTTGGCCTGATGGGCGGACTTGCCTTTGCCTTGCTCTACACGATCCTGGGCCTACCGATCGCGATCCTGGCCGAGCGCAAGGATCGTTCGGTCATCATTTCCATTGCCGTGCTGTTGTGGAGTGCCTGCACTGCCGCATCGGGGCTGGCGCAGAATTTCGTGCAACTCGTCCTTGCCCGGGTCGGCGTCGGCATCGGCGAGGCGGGCTGCACGCCGCCCGCACATTCGCTGATCATCGACTATGCGGAAAAGGAAAAGCGCGGTTCCGCGCTGGCCATGTACGGCATGGGCGCGCCGCTTGGCGGATTGCTTGGCATGGCCTTCGGCGGGCTGATCGCCGATGCCTATGGCTGGCGCACGGCTTTCTTCGTTGCCGGGGCGCCGGGTATCGTGATCGCGATTCTCACCTATCTTACCTTGAAGGATCCGCGCACTGCGCAGCGCCTCAAGGATGCTCGCGACAAGGTTGCGCGCAAGGGAGTGACCATTCGCGAGACGGTTGTCGCGCTCGCCAAGCGGCCATCTTATTACTGGGCGACTGCCGGGATAACCATCAAGGCTTTCGTCTCGGTCGGCTACTCGCTGTTCCTCGCCTCGTTTTTCCGGTTGTTCGCGCGCTCTGTAACCGCCTGGTGCGCCAGCTTGATCGTTTCAGCTGTAGCCCTCGTCGCCCAGACGCCGACCGCCGCCGACGGTTTTGATCCCGATGTCGATGGCAACGTCTACGCCGTGGCGACCCAGACGGATGGGAAGCTCGTGATTGGCGGGCAGTTTACGGCGGTGCGAGGCTTTCCGCGCCAGAACCTGGCCCGGCTCAACGCCGACGGCTCGCTCGACGAATCGTTCGATCCCAGCGCCAACGGCCCGGTCCATGCCCTCCTGCTCCAGCCCGACGGGCGCATCGTGATCGGCGGCGAATTCACGACGCTGCAGCCGCGAGGCACGGGCCCGGTGTTGGAACGGGGCCGCATTGCCCGACTCAACGCCGACGGCACGGTCGAGGCCGGCTTCGGCCCGCGGATTGGCGGCGATCTCAAGCCGCA
>JAURNJ010000066.1 GCA_030830245.1 Novosphingobium sp.
CTTTCCGGAATTCGACCACGCGCGGCACCTTGTAAATGGCGAGGTGTTCCTTGGCGTGCGCCTTGATCGACTCGACATCCACCCGGGCGCCGGGATCGATCACGCAATCGACTGCGACGATCTCGCCGAGCCGGCTGTCAGGCAGGCCATAGGCGAAAGCCTCGTGCACCGCCGGGTGGCTTGCCACGACGCGCTCCACCTCGGCGCAGTAGATGTTCTCGCCGCCCGAAATGACCATCGACTTCTTACGATCGACGATGGTGTAGATGCCGTTCTCGTCGACCGTGGCGATGTCGCCTGTCGCGAGCCAGCCATCGACGATGGTCTCTGCAGTGGCCTCGGGGTTGTTCCAGTAGCCTTCCATCACGCCCGCGCCGCGCATCCACAGTTCGCCCGGCTCGCCGATGTCCGCTTCGCTGCCGTCGTCACGGCGCAATTGCACATCGACGCAGGGCACCGGCCAGCCACAGGAGGTGGGGTGATCGAGGTAGATGTTGCCGCTGATGCTGCAGGTCCACGCCGCACCCTCAGTCTGGCCATAGGTATTGGAGATCAGCGCATTGGGCATCCGCGCCTTGATCTGGCGGACGATATCGAGGTCGAGCGGCGCCGCACCGTTCGCCATGTTGTTGATCCGGCCCAACAGTTCGGGCGTCGCGCGCGGCGACTTGAAGATGTCGAACACCATGGCCGGGACGAACGAAAGCCGGGTCATGCCGACGTTCTCGATCATGTCGATGGCGACCTCGGGGTTCCACTTGCCGGGCAGGACGATGGTCGTGCCCAGGTATATGGCGCGCATCGTCGGCATGATGCCGCCAAGGTGGAACATCGGGCCGAGAATGACCGCCGGGGATCGCATCGTGCTCTGTTCGGGACGCAGCTTGATCCCGCTCTCTTCCTCGTAGCGGATGTCCTGCAACCGGCCCATGAAGGTAGCGAGCGAGATCGACTGGCAAACTGCCCCCTGACTGAGCAGCGCACCCTTGGGGAAACCCGTGGTGCCCGAAGTGAACAGGATTACCCCGCCAGCTTCCTGCGGCATGTCGAGCGGATCGAACGCGATACCTTCAGGCGGCTCTGCCAGGTCCTCGAAACGGGCATCCCTTTCGCGCAGCGAAACCCTTGGTTCATCGATGACAATGCGCGGCCATGCCGGGTCTGGCCGAGACTCGGCAACCATCTCGTCCTTGTCCGCCTCGATGATCGCCAGTTTGCAGTCGACGAGGTCCATCGCGCGCAGCATCTCTTCGGCGACGCCGCGACTGTTGATCGAGGCGACGATCGCACCGAGAGATGTGACCGCCACGGTCGAGACAATCCATTCCCAACGATTGACCGTCACCACCGCGACGATATCGCCCGCGCCGATCCCGTAATCGTTGCGCATGGCCGTTGCTAGCGCGGCGGCGCGTGCGAAGCCTTCAGCATAAGTGAAGCGGGTCTGCCCGTCGATCACCATTGTGTTGCCGGGGTATTGCATCCCGGCCCGATAAAGCTGCGCGAGATTGCGCGGCAGGCCTTTGAACACGTGACGCGGACGACCACCGACCAGGATGGTTTCCAGCTCGAACTCGTCGCCCTCGGCAAGCATCCGCAGTGCCAGCGGATCGCGAATGTTCTCGCGAAATCCGCCCATGCTCTCCGGTTCGATCAGTGTGCTCGCTTCGGCCATTCCACTCCTCGTCTGCCCACGGCCATAGACAGGAGTCCTGCTTCGTCAAGCAGCCGAAGCTCAATGCACGGAAATAACACAGGTGAAGTGCATTTCTGCCAAGACAGGGGGCGATCTCGCCGGTAAGGCTTGCTGCTGAACAAGCCTTTGGGAGAATGACTTGTCCGATATGATGTCGCGCAGCGCCGCTGCGGAATGGCGCGCGCACTGGCCGGTCGTCCTCGCCGCCTTTTCGGGAATGGGCATGTCGACCATCGCGCAATACACGGTCAGCCTGTTCATCGAACCGATCGAGGCGGAATTCGGCTGGAGCAGGGCGCAAATCATGTGCGGCATGATCCTGACCGCCACTGTCGGGGTTCTCTGTGCGCCCTTGATCGGCGCGGCGATCGACCGCTTCGGCCCGCGCCGCTTCGCGATCGCGTCCAGCCTAATCGTTCCGGTCTGCTTCGGGCTGCTCGGCGCCACGACAGACAAACTCCTCGTATGGCAGGCCTTGTGGTTCCTGTTCGCGCTCTCGACTCTCCTGTTGTCACCGGCACTGTGGACCTCGGCAATCGCCGGCTTTTTCGAGAAAGGACGCGGCTTTGCCCTCGCATGCGTGCTGTGCGGCAGCGGCTTTTCCTCGATCATGATGCCGCCATTGGCCTATTATGCCATCGAGCAGTTCGGGTGGCGTCTGGGCTTCGGAGCGTTGGGGCTCTTCTGGTTTGCCATCACCTTCCCGCTGCTCACGCTGTTCTTCACCAGTCCCCGCGACCGGGACCGCAAGGCAGGCGGCCGAACTGTTGGACGTGGAAGCGGCAATTTCAGTCTCGTCTTCAAACAGATCATGCTGTCGCGCAAATTCATCCAAGTCGCTTTGGCCGGGTTACTGATCGCGACGGTGGTCGTGTCCATCGTGACCACCCTCGTGCCGATCATGTCGTCCAATGGCATCGCGCGCGAAGAAGCCGCCGCCGTTGCCAGCTTGTTGGGGTTCACGGCGATCATCGGCAGGCTGACGGTGGGCTGGCTGTTAGATCATATACAGGCTCGCTTCCTCGCTACCGTCATGCTTTCGCTGCCGGTCATCGCGATCCTGCTCCTGACCCAGCTGCCAAACTCCGTCCACGCTGCAATTGCCGCAACGCTGATCATCGGTCTGGCGCTTGGCGCCGAGCTGGACCTGCTAGCCTACATCACCTCGCGTTACTTCGATCTCGCCTGGTTCGGGACCCTGTTCAGCACCATCGGCGGCTTCGTGACCTTGGCGGGCGGCATGGGGCCAGTTTTGCTCAACCTCGTCTACGATGCGACCGGCTCCTACACACCGGCCCTGCTTGCGGCGATTCCGCTCAGCCTCACTGCGGCGCTGCTGTTCCTGCTGCTCGGACCCTATCCCGAGGGCTCCCAAGGTCATTGATCTTGCTCAAGGCTGGCGCGCGCCAGTTTCGCCATGATACAGGTGCGTATCAATAAACACCGGGAATGCACAGGATGACCGAATCGAACGGCAAGGGTCTTCGCACCATCATCATCGGCGCGGGCATGGCGGGCCTGCTCGCCGGTATCAGGCTCAAGCAGCGCGGCGACGACGATTTCACCATTTACGAAAAGGGCGACTGTGTCGGCGGAACCTGGCGGGAGAACACCTATCCGGGCCTCACCTGCGACGTGCCCGCACACGCCTATACCTATTCCTTCGCCTACAACCCGGACTGGAGCCAGTTCATGGCGCCGGGACCGGAAATTCGCGAATACTTCGAGAACATGGCGAACCGCTATGGCGTGAAGGAACACATCCGCTTCAATGAAGAAGTGGCCAGTGCCGAATGGCGTGACAACCGCTGGCACATTCGCACCAGCACCGGGCGCGAGGATAGCAGCAACATGCTCGTCGCCGCGACCGGCGTTCTGCACGTGCCCAACTATCCCGATATCGAAGGGATCGATTCGTTCGAGGGCGCCTGCTTCCACTCGGCGCGGTGGGACCACTCGGTACCGCTCGATGGCAAGCGAATTGGCGTGATTGGCACGGGTTCGACCGGCGTGCAGATCGTCGGCGCGCTGGCAGACCGCGCCAGCAGGCTAACGCATTTCCAGCGCACCGCGCAGTGGATCATGGGGCGGCCAGGCCCGGTCTATACCGAGGAAGACAAGCAAGCCTTCCGCGCAGACCCGTCGCTGATCGAAGCCGTCCGCAACAACCCCGAGGGCGCGGCCAACCGCGAGCGATTCCTCAAAGCGGTGATCGACCCGAGTTCGCCCGCCCATGCCGAACTGGAAGCGCTGCTTACCGCGCAACTGGAGGAGCGGGTCCGCGATCCCGAATTGCGCGAAAAGCTGCGACCCAACTATCGTGCAGCCTGCAAGCGGCTGATCTTTGCCAACGACTATTACGACGCGGTGCAGAAACCCAACGTCGATGTCGAGACGCGCAAGATCGCTAGGGTGGAGCCCAAGGGCGTCCGGCTGGAGGATGGGACCCTGATCGAGCTAGACGTGTTGGTCCTTGCTACGGGCTTCCGAGCAGATCAGTTCGTCAGGCCGATGAAGATCAAGGGCGTGGGCGGCGCTGACCTTGAGAACCTGTGGGCAGAGGTGCCTCGAGCCTATTTCGCTGTCACCGTGCCGGACTTCCCGAACATGGTGCTGCTCAACGGGCCAGCAGGACCGGTCGGCAATTTCTCGCTGATCGATGTGGCCGAGGCGCAGTGGGACTATTTCGACAAGCTGATGGAGCCGGTGCGGCGCGGCGAATGCGCTGGCCTCGCCCCGTCGATGGCTGCGCTCGACGCCTATGACGAGCGAAGGCGGAAGGCGGCAGCGGGGACAATCTGGGCCTCGGGATGCAAGAGCTGGTACATCGGCGGCGACGGTCTGCCACAGGTGTGGTCGTGGCCGATGGAGTACTTCTGGGAAGTCATGTCCAAGCCCGATTTCGGCGACTACGAACGGATCGGCAAGACGCAGCACGCCTAGCCAACCCGCCACATCGCGCAGGCGACTGGACAAGCAACCGGCAGGGTGCAACAGCGCCCTGACCGGAGGGATTGACGATGCCGAAGCTTGGATTGGAAATAGCTTACAGCGGCGCACGCATGGCGCTCGACATGGACAAGATCAAGAAGGCGGAAAGGCTTGGCTTCGACGCCATCTGGTCGGCCGAAGCCTACGGTTCGGACGCTTTCACCCCCCTCGCCTACATCGCCGGGCAGACCAAGCGCATCCGGCTGGGCACCGGCATTGCCCAGCTTGCCGCGCGCACCCCAGCGAACTGCGCGATGATCGCGCAAACGCTGGACGATCTTGCGGGCAACGGCCGCGTAATTGTCGGCCTTGGCGTATCCGGGCCGCAGATCGTCGAGGGCTGGTACGGCCAGCCCTGGGGCAAGCCGATGGATCGCATCCGCGATTACGTCGCGATCATGAAGAAAATCTGGAAGCGCGAAGGTCCCGTCACCCATGACGGGCCGGAAATCCAGCTGCCCTACCGGGGGCCAGGTTCGTGCGGCCTTGGCAAGCCGCTCAAGTCGATCCTTCACGGGAACCCGGACATTCCGGTGATGCTCGGCTCTGCAACGCCTGCTGCTCTGCGACTGTGCGGCGAGATCGCCGATGGCTGGCTGTCGATGCACCTCACCCCGGCCAGCCTGCCGAAATACCTCGCCCAGCTGGAACAGGGCATTGCCAAGCGGACAGACGGCAAGACCATCGACGATATGGAGATAGTCGCGAACCTGCGCGTTTATATCACCGACGACGTGAAGGCGGCGCTCGATACGGCCCGCCCGACGATTGCGCTTTACGTCGGCGGCATGGGCGCCAAGTCCAAGAACTTCCACAAGGAAAAGATGATCGAGCGTGGCTATCCCGAGGCGGCCGAGCGCATCCAGGAACTGTTCCTTGCAGGCCACAAGAAGGAAGCCGAAGCGGCCGTACCCGACGAGTTCCTCGACGACATGTCGCTGGTCGGGCCGAAGGAGCGCATTGCCGAGCGGTTCAAGGCCTGGCGCGATTCACGCTTCACGCATCTGCGGGTGGTCAATATCGACGACGAGTCGATGGAATACATCGCCAAGGTCAACGGCTGAGCGGCCCCAGCCGGATTGAGCGCAAGCTTGATCTGTGCAAATGCACCTTGTCTTGTGCAATTCGGGAGAGAAACATGGCGCGATTCGATCTCATTGTCCTTTCACGGTGCACACCCGGAGAGGAAAAGGAATTCGAGGATTGGTACGCTAACCAGCATCTGCGCGATGTCTGCGCGATAGACGGCGTGGTCAGCGCGCGGTTCACCAAGGTGCGCTACCAGAAAGACTACGATCTCAATCCGCCGCCCTACGGCTATCTAGCCATCTACGAGATGGAGGGTGATGACCCGAACGCCATCATGGAAAGCATCTTGGCGGTCTCTGGCTCCGACGTCATGCCGCTCAGCCCTGCCCTCGTCAGGGACAAGATGATCCAGGCGATCGGCGAGACCATCGCCACCTATCCCTGAACGCCAACAGAGGACACGACATGACATCGCAAATCGACGAGGCGCTGGCGAAAGTACCGTTCCAGGTCACCGATCCCGAGCGCATCCCGGCCGAACGCTATTACGACCAGCACTTCTTCGAGCTGGAGAAAGAGCATTTCTGGCCGAAGGTCTGGCAGATGGCCTGCCGCCTCGAGGAAATCCCCGAAGTAGGCGACTACACCGAATACACGATCCTCGACAAATCGGTGATCGTGATCAACACGCCCACTGGCATCAAAGCCTACCACAACGCCTGCCGCCATCGCGGCGTGCGCCTGGTCAACGGGCCGGGTCACCTCGGCCAGGGCGGCTTCATCTGTCCGTTCCACGGCTGGCGCTGGAATGCGCAGGGCGAGTGCACCTTCGTGTTCGGCAAGCCGATCTTCGACGAGGGCGTGCTCGACGAGGACGAGATCAACCTGCCCCCGGTTCGCTGCGAGACCTGGGCAGGTTGCGCCTTCATCAATTTCGACGACGACGCGCTCCCGCTTGCCGACGGACTCGGTCCGGTCAAGGCGAAGATGGATGCGCGCAATGCCGACAAGCTGAAGATGGACTGGTGGTATGGCACCGTCCTGCCGACCAACTGGAAGCTCGCGATGGAAGCCTTCATGGAGGGCTACCACACAATGCAGACCCATCCCCAGTTGCACTGGCTCAGCCCGCGCAGCGATCTTGGCCCCGATGGCGACAACCGGCTGCCGGAGGAGACCAAGTCCGGCAAGGAAGTGGTTAACCGCTTCATCGACTTCATGCAGCGGCTGAGCACCGGCATGGCAGGCATGGTTCACCCCACTGAGGCCGAAGTTCTCGAAAAACTGCGCGACCTCGACGCTCCCGACGACTTGATGGGTGCGATCACAACCTTCTTCATGACGGCAGGCGACGAGATTGTGAAAGATGCGCGCGAGCGCGGCGTCTCTGCCATGTTCGACATCAACAAGATAAACGCCGAAGTGCCGACCACGCAGGTCGAATTCATCTTCCCGCATTTCTTCCTGCTGCCCACCTTCGGCGCGATGTCGAGCTATCGCATCCGTCCACTCACCGCAGAAACCTGCTTATACGAGATCTGGTCCCTCGGATTCCGTCCGGACGACGAAGAGTTCGACACCCCGACGCACCCGACGGTCCTGCCTTACAATTCGCAGGACTTCCCCGAGGTCCCGCGACAGGACTATTCGAACCTGCCGATCCAGCAGCTTGGCCTGCATGATGACAAGTTCACCCACATGCGCCTGTCGCGCGAGCGAGAGGGTACGATCAGCAACAACCAGCGCCTGATCGACGGCTACATCGCCGGGCTGGACAGGGAACTGCTGACCAAGGCACAACATGCCGTCAATACTGGCCTCGATTCGCCGATCAACGATCTGCCTTTCGGCCCCAACCTCGAACGCTAAGGAATTCCATCATGGAACAGGACACCAGCAAGTTCACCATCATTCGTGCCAAGGACGGCAAGGGCCTGATGGAAGCGAAGTGCATGACGGTAGCGCCCTGGGGCGAGACCGCGCGCGCCGGAATGGACCGGGTGATGGCTGCCGGAGCGTCCGGCGGCGAGAACGTCACGATCCTGGTCGATATTCCCGGCTTTTCGATCGCCAATGTATGGTTCAAGCACGGCTACCCGCTGCCGCTGCACAGCCACAGCGCCGATTGCCTCTATTACATTGTCGCTGGCAGCATCAAGCTGGGCACCGAAGAACTCGGTCCGCGTGACAGCTTCTTCATCCCTTCGGGCGTGCCATACACCTACAAGCCTGGCCCGGACGGCGTTGAGCTTCTCGAAATCCGCACCCAGAACACCTTCGACTTCGTCAACTATTCGAACGGCGCCGGGTTCTGGGACAAGGCGGTGGAGAGCGTCGAGAAGAACCGCGAGGCCTGGAAAACCGCCGAGCGTCCGAAGATCGACGCCTGACGGTTCCAGCAAATGTTCGACCTTAACGGTCGCACCTGCCTGATAACCGGGGCGTCGGCAGGCTTTGGTGCGCATTTCGCTCGTCTGCTCTCCGGTGCAGGCGCGCGACTGGTGCTGGGTGCGCGGCGCAAGGACAGGCTGGATGCGCTGGTTGCCGAGATTGTCTCGAGTGGCGGCGAGGCTATCGCCGTCGACATGGACGTGACCGACGAGGCATCC
>JAURNJ010000067.1 GCA_030830245.1 Novosphingobium sp.
AGCGGCGGCGCCGTCAGCAGGAAGGCGTGCCTGCCGCGCTCGTCAAGGTATTGCGCGAGGTCGCTGAGCCACCACAGCTCGCCCAGATGGACGCCCAGCTTGAACAGGCAACGGTCGTGCAGCGGCAGCATCCCGTTTGCGCCGGGATCGGGATTGGCGAGGTCGAAGCCCTCCACCGCCTGGTTGTCCGAAATCACGGCGCTGACCCCGCTGGTCTCGATCCAGTCCAGCAGCCGCTCGTCCGCGCCTTTGAGCACCGCGCCCACCTTGGCCAGCTCCGCCTCGTCGGGCTGGCGGTTCGCTGCCATCAGCGCATCGCCATAGCCGGTGTAGAGCAGCAGCATGTCGCCCTCGCGCACCTCGACCTTCTGGTCGGCCATCGCCTGCATCAGCATGTCGTGGTCGATCCACTGCCGCTCGCGCCCGAATGCTTTGACGAGATTGACCAGCACGCCGCGCCCCTGAACCCCGGTTTCGGCCATGTTCTCGATGCCCAGCGCCTCGGCGCGGAAGCCGGAACCATCGACATCGCACTTCACATGCTCATGCGCGCGGTAGCCGTTGTAGTAGACGCCGCGCGTCTCTCCGCTGCCATCAACATCGAACTTTCGCCCCCAATGCACCAGCGCGTCCCACTGCGTCGAATACTGCAGCGACATCAGCACGGTATCGTCGCAGGTCAGGTCGGTTTCGGTCAGCGCCATGTTGCACAGTGAATTGCCGCCGAGCTTGTTCGGTATCAGCCGCGGGGCCTTGCGCGGGGAATGCTCGTCCTCGCCGCCGGGATAGTCGAGCGGCAGGCTGAGCACGAAAACCTCGCCGTCCTGAACCTCGCGAAGCGCCGCAAGCCGCTTTTCCGGCGTAATCAGATTCATCCGCCCGCGCTGGTCATCCGGGCCGAAATCGCCCCAGTTCGAGCCTGCCGGGCGCTGCGTCCAGCGGCGCTGCCCCGCCGCGCTCAATGGAAGCACCTGCCGCCATCGACGGCGAGCGCGGAACCGGTGACATAGGAGCTCTCGTCGCTGGTCAGGAACAGGATCGCGTTGGCAATCTCGATCGGGTCGGCAACGCGCTTGAGGGCATATTGCTGGACGAAGGGCGCGTCGGACGGATTGTCATAGTCCTTGAACGTGAACGCCGCCATTGGCGTGTTGGTAACCCCCGGCGCCACCGCGTTGGCGCGCACGCCGTAGCCCGCGCCTTCGACTGCAAGGTTCTTGGTAAAGGCGATCAGCCCGCCCTTGGTGGCGCAATAGGCGGTGTTGAAGGGAGCGTTGGGCAGGATGCCCTGGCCCGAGGCAATGTTGACGATGGTGCCGCAGCCCGCTGCCTGCATCAGCGGCAGCGCTGCCTTGCAGATCATGATCGGCGCTTCGAAATTGATCGCGGAAACCTTGCGGAAGAAGGCAAGGTCCATCTCCACCAGCGGCTTGGCAGTGCCCAGTCCGGCGCAATTGACCACCCCGTCAAGCCCGCCCATGTCCGCGGCTGCCTGCTCGACCATCGCGCCGACATTCTCGACATCGGTCAGGTCATAGGGATAGGCGCGGGCGCCGATCGCGGCCGCCACCTCTTGCACCGCGTTCGCGTTCGCATCGACCAGCGCCAGCTTGGCGCCGTGGCTAGCAAAGAGTTCGGCGCTTGCCCTGCCGATACCCGATGCCGCGCCGGTTATCAGGATGCGGCGACCTTCCAGCCGCGCGCCGTTGCCACTGCTCGCCATGTTTGTCCTGCTCCCAACCACTATTATTTCCGGCATCATTGCTCCGGCTTGAAGCGCGTTCAAGGGGCAACTGCATTATTCTGCGTGCTTGCCTGCCTCTTGCACGGGGGTCCGCAGATGGTAAGCCAAGTCGCAAAACGAGAGGATCCACATTGAGCGCGCAAGACGAACAGACGCCCGACCTCGACTACGACGCCCTCGCCCGCAAATACGAGGAGGAGCGGGCAAAGCGACTCAAGGCCGAGGGGCTCGGCCAGTTTCGGGAAATGACTGGCGCGCTGGCTAGCTTCGCCCGCGATCCCTTTGCCGATCCGCAATTCACCCGCGATCCCATCAACCGCGAGGCTGATGTCCTGATCGTCGGCGGGGGCTTTGGCGGTCTGCTGGCGGGCGCTCACCTGCGCGAGCAGGGCGTGAAGGAAATCGTCGTTGTCGACCGAGCTGCCGACTTTGGCGGCACCTGGTACTGGAACCGCTATCCCGGCGTGCGCTGCGATGTCGACGCGCTAGTCTACATGCCCTTGCTCGAAGAAACCGGCTACATTCCCAGCGACAAATACGCCGAGGGTGCGGAGATTTACGAACTGTGCCGCCGCATCGGCGAACAGTTCGATCTCTACCGCGATGCCATGTTCCAGACCGGCGTGGAAAGCATGGCCTGGTCGCCGGAGCGCGAACGCTGGATCGTGACCACCGACCGGGGCGACAGCATCGCCGCGCGCTTCATCGTTTCGGCAACCGGGCATTACAGCAAACCTAAGCTGCCAGGCATCCCCGGCATCGAAAGCTTCGAGGGCGCCTGCTTCCATACCAGCCGATGGGACTATGCGTTCACCGGCGGCAACGCCGATGGCGATCTCACCGGGCTGACGGGAAAGAAGGTGGGCGTTATCGGCACCGGCTCGACCGGGATCCAGTGCGTGCCTCCGCTCGCAGAATGGGCAGAACAGCTCTACGTCTTCCAGCGCACGCCCTGTTCGGTCGATGTGCGCGGCAACCGGCCCACCGACGTGGACTGGATCAAGGCGCAGCCACCCGGCTGGTGGCAGAAGCGCGTCGAGAACTTCACCAACTGGACCTCGGGCATCCAGGACGGCGAGGACATGGTTTCCGACAGCTGGACCAACCTGCTTGGCGAACCGACCGCGGTTGCCGGCGGCGTGGTCGGCGAGGTCGATCCCCAGGAAATGCTCCGCGCCGAACTGCGCAAGATGGAATCGGTGCGCCAGCGCATCGCCTCGCTGGTCGAGGACGAAAAGACCGCAGAAGCGCTCAAGCCGTGGTATCACTACTTCTGCAAGCGCCCCGGCTTCAGCGACGACTACCTGCAAACGTTCAACCGGCCCAACGTCACGCTGGTCGATACCGAAGGGCAAGGGGTCCAGCGCATCACGCCCACGGGCGTTGTCGCCAATGGCAAGGAATACGCGCTCGATTGCCTCGTTTTCGCCACCGGCTTCGACTTCATGACGAGCTACACCAGGGAAGCCGGCTTCTCGATCACCGGACGCGATGGGCTATCTCTCGACAGCCACTGGTCGCGCGGCGCGCGCACCTTGTGGGGCATGCAGACGCGCGGTTTCCCCAATTTCTTCCTGATGAGCCTGCTGCAATCGGGCGTTTCGATAAATTACATGCACATCGCCGATGCGCAGACGCGCTACATCGCCACGGTAATCGCGCATTGCCTGAAGAACGGTGTGGCCACGGTCGAACCCAGTGCCGAAGCGGAGAACACGTGGGTCGAGCGCTGTGTCGAGCTAAGCAGTGCGCGCAAGGCCTTCCTTGAGGCGTGCACTCCGGGTTATTTCAACCAGGAAGGCCAGCCCCGGCCGGAAAACGAGCTCAACATGCCGTTCGGCGGTGGCCCGCACGCCTACCTCGATCTGGTAACCGCAGCGCGCGAAGGCGGCTTTGCCGAAAATCTCGAATTCGGCCAGGTTACGCCGACAGGAGAGCCTTGATGACAAAACCAGCCTATCCCGTCGAGGAAGTCCGCGACGATTTTATCCCGCTTGCCGACTATCTCGATCCGGAATTCGCCGCGCTTGAGGCGAAGAACCTTTGGCCAAAGGTCTGGCAGCAGGCCTGCCGGCTGGAGGAGATCGAACAGGTCGGCGATTTCGTCGTCTACGAAATCCTCACCGACTCGATCATTGTCGTGCGCACCGGCGCAGGCGAGGCAGACGTTGCTGCCATGCACAACGTCTGCCCGCATCGCGGCACCTTGTTGGTCGAAGGGACAGGCCAGGTGCGCGAGTTCCTGTGCCCGTTCCACGGCTGGCGGTTCGGCCTCGACGGCGAGAACCTCGAAGTCGTCGACCGGATGGACTGGGGCAACTGCCTGAGCGATGCAGAAACCAACCTGACGCATATTCAGGTCGGCGTCTGGGGTGGCTGGGTATGGATCAACCTCGACCTGGATTGCCAGCCGCTGCTCGAATTCCTCGAGCCGATGGCCTCGCGCTGCGCGCTGCACGAATTCAATAAGCTGCGCCTCGCGTGGTACAAGACCACCACGGTCGAGGCGAACTGGAAGACCACCATGGAAGCCTTCATGGAGTTCTACCACGTGCAGACCACGCACCGGCAGATGCTCACCTATACCCGAGATTATTCGACCAGCCGGGGCATGGGGCGGCACGGCTGGATGAGCTACGAGTTCGATACCGGACTGCCTGTCGGTCGCTCGGAGCGACTGGAACCAAAGGAAGTCGCCGATTTCCGGGAATACCTTTATGAATATGGCCGCCAGTTCAAGGAAGACCTCGGCACCATGCAGACCGAGCGCGGCTTTCAGGCGATCCAGAAATTGCGCGAGCTTCCCGCCGACACACCGCCTGACCAGATCCTCGCGAAATGGGGCGAGAACATCTACACTGCTGCAATCGAGAGCGGCGCGGGCTGGCCAGAAGGGATCACGCCCGAATACATGGCGGAAAGCGGGTTCGACTGGGCGGTGTTTCCCAACACCGTGTTCCTCCATCCCGCCATCGAGTCGGTATTATGGTATCGCTTTCGTCCGCACCGGGACGACTTCGAGAAGACCATCATGGATACCTATTCGCTCGAACGCTTTGCTCCGGGTGAGCAGCCGCAATGGGAGCATCAGGTCTTCGCCCGTCCCGAGGACGGAAACTATCCGCTGATCTACCGGCAGGATTTCGAGAACATCCCGCGCGTCCAGCGAGGCATGAAATCGAGCGGATTCGCGGCGGCGCGGACCAACCCGATGCAGGAGCGCGCAATAGCTAACTTCCATCGCCGCCTGCGCGAGTTCCTGATCGATCCGCACGCTGGCGACGACCTCGTGGCGGAAGACCGCCTTCCGCCGCCCGACCAGCGCACCGGCCAGCTCGATCCCACCATCGACCGGGTGAAGCAGTTTTCACGCAACCGTGGCGGGAATTAGGGTCGGATCACGGACTCTCCGGCTCACCGTCATGACCATGGCCCCGGCCTTTGCCGTGCCCCCTGCCCATGTCCTTCAAGTGACCATAGCCATTGCCCGCACCCGGCTTGCCACCATCGGCATTGGGCAGTCCCTGCGACTTTTCGGAGGCTGAAGAGTTCGGCTGGTTGAGGCCGCCGACTTTGATCGCGGCATCTGCGGGTCGAATGTCCTTGGCGAGGGCTGCTGTCCCGGCGACCAAGACCGCGCTGCCAATGGTGATCTTGAGTATCGTATTCTTCTTCATCGCTACCTCCGATTGGCTGGTTCAACAGGCACAGGTGTCCGGGCGTCGTAACGACGTCAGGAGAGGCTTCGCTCCCTTCAATTCTTTGGATTTTTTTGGCCGTGGTTTCGCCGCGCAGGTCGATGTTCGTCCGTGCGTGGTTTCTTCCGGCTGACCGGGCTTGGTTAGTTTCGGCTTAGGGAAAAATAAATCAATCCGGCCCCGCTGAATCGGTCCCGCGCGAGAACCAACCAGCCGTCTGCCGTTGCATTTTCGGGATGGGTCGACTCCGTTGGCAAGCTCGGGGCCAGCCGGTCACCCGTCAGGTACGCGGGCGCGGCTGCCCGAAGACTAGCGTCACCGCCCTGTCGATGTGGTCGAGGACCTGTTCGATGGTCCACTGGCCAAGCGACCACTTGCGAAGTGCCGATCCCAACGAGGAGAGCAGGATTTCCGCTGCGAGGGTCGCGTCTTCCGGCTCGGTGTCTTCGAGAACAGTAGCGAGAAGTCCCTGGTACTGGTTTGAAAAAGCCTGATAAACCTTTCCCGCTTCCCGATCCTCGGTAATCTCCAGAAAGAGGATCAGGCGATAGAAATTGGGCCAGCGCTGATAGGCCTTCGCCGTGCGGCGCAGCGCACCGCGGATCCTCTCCGCGTCGCACCCGGCCTTGCCCGCTTGCGAACGGGTCATCGGCGCGAACGACTTGCCCCAAGCCGCCACGGCGTGGGCGTAGAGCAACTCCTTCGAAGGGAAATAGCGGTAGAGCGTTGCCAGGGCGACACCAGCCTCGGCGGCGATCTCGCGCATGTGGATCTGCGCGGGCTCGCGCGTCGCGAGCAGCTCGATCGTCTTGGCGACGATGGCCTCGCGTCGGCCGCGCTGCGCGACGCTGAGGCCTGCCTGTGCGTCGGCTTCCGCCAGGGAGGCCTGCGCCCCCTGCATCAGGCAGGTTCTCCGATCAGCTTGCGGATCTGGTCCTTGACCAGTTTCCCGCTGGCGGTTCGCGGCAAGTCGCCCTCGTGGATATGCCAGCGCGTCGGCACCTTGTAGTGCGCCAGCCTTTCGCTGCACCACGCCTGCAATGCCGCAACGTCGGCGCTGCCACCAGGCTCAAGCGCAACCACGGCCATGACCGCATCGCCGGTCAAGGCGTCATCGACTGCAAACACCGCTGCCTCGCGCACGTCAGCGTGCTCCTCGAGCACATATTCGACCTCGACCGGGGACACGTTCTCGGCGTTGACAAGGATGAGATCGCGCGCGCGCGAATTGATATAGAGCCTTCCCTCCTCCAGCTTGGCGATGTCGCCCATGGCAAGCCAGCCGCCGAGCTTGAGCGCCTTTGCACTGGCAGCCTCGTCCCGCCAATAGCCCAGCATGACGTAAGGGCTGCGCACGTGGACCTCGCCATATTCGCCATCGGGCAGGACCCGGTCCTGCTCGTCGCGGATTTCCAGCTGCGTGGTCACTGTCGCAAAGCCAGTCGAGGTCGGATGATCGAGGAAATCCTGCCCTCCGGCATGGCAGATCGTCGCGCTTCCCGCCTCGGTGCTCGAATAACCCATGCCCATGGCGAGAGC
>JAURNJ010000068.1 GCA_030830245.1 Novosphingobium sp.
CCCCAGGGTACGCGCACCCTGCGAAACCTCAAGCGGCGAGAAAGCGTGGACGTGCAGATCAGGGCACGCGTCCTTCACTGCGCGCAGAATCGAGATGTAGGTGTCGCCGGTATAGCTGGGGTGAATCCCGCCTTGCAGGCAAACCTCGGTGGCCCCGCGTTCGACGGCTTCGATCGCGCGACCGGCGATCTCGTCCAGAGCGAGATTGTAAGGCCTGTCGCGGAACCCTGCCTTGCTCGACGTCTTGGAGAAGGCGCAGAACGAACAGGCATGGGTGCAAATGTTGGTATAATTGATGTTGCGGTTGACCACATAGGTCACAGTCTCGCCCATCGCATCCGCCCGCAGGGCGTCGGCCGCCTCGATGACCGCCTGGGCATCGCTGCCGCGCGCCTCGAACAGGGTGACGATGTCTTGTTCACCAAGCTCGCAGCCATTGGCGGCGCGGGAGATGATGCGACGCAGCTCGAGCCGTGCCGCACCCTCGTACTGGATGCCGAGCGGCCTTTCGGTCGTGCCGGGCACCGGCTTGACGAGGCCGGGGCTCCAGTCCCCTTCACGGCCCAGCCCTTCGGTGTCGGACAACTTGTAGACTGCCGGACGGATCGCCGGATGAAGCCAGGCACCGTCGTCGAGATCGATGAACCTTGGATAGATCGTCAGACGCTCGGCCAGAGGCATTCCGGCGCGGGCACAGACAGCGCGCAAGCGCTCGATTTCCGGCCACGGCGCCTCGGGATTCACATGATCGAGCGTGACCGGCGAAATCCCGCCCCAGTCATCGATGCCGCAGTCAATCAGTTCGGCGAGTCGCTCGTCGTTGAGGTTCGGCGGGGCCTGCACAGAAACTTCGAGCGGCATGACGATCCGCGCGGCGGCAAGTACGCGAAGGAAATCAGCCTCGCTGGCTTCGGGCGCGCCTGCCATCTTCGTTCCAGGCTTGGGTGCGAAATTCTGGACGATCACTTCCTGCAAGTGGCCGTGAGCAAGGTGCAGGTCGCGCAATGCGATTATCGATTCCATACGCTCGAGCGCTGTCTCGCCGATGCCGATGAGTATACCGGTGGTCATCGGCATCTTCGCCCGGCCAGCCCCCTCCAGCGAAGCGATCCGCAGCGCCGGTACCTTGTCAGGCGAACCGTAATGCGCCCCGCCCTTTTCGCACAGGCGTTCGGAAGTCGACTCGAGCATCAGCCCCGCGGACGGGGCCACCTCGCGCAACATGGCGAAGTCCGCCTCGTCGAGCAGGCCAGCATTGATATGCGGCAGGAGGCCGGTTTCGCGCACGATGGCCTCGGCCAGATCGCGCACATAATCGATGGTGCGCGCATAGCCGCGATCAGCCAGCCAGTCGCGTGCAACCTGATAGCGGCGCTCCGGCGCATCGCCAAAGGTCAGCAGGGCTTCCTTGCAGCCCGCTGCCTGCCCGGCGCGGGCCACATCTAGCACTTCCTCGAAGGACATGTAAGGCGCGGAAAGCTGCGAGGGCGTAGTCGCGAAGGTGCAGTAATGGCACACGTCCATGCACAGACGCGTAACCGGGATGAAGACCTTGGGCGAGTAGGACATTACCCGCTTGCCGGTAGCGTGTCGGCGCGCGCGCGCCTCTTCCATTAGGTCGTCGAGCGGCGTTTCGAGAAGCCGTTCGATCAGCAGGGCATCTTCGCTTTTCATCCTTGTCGATCCACTCCGCCAACCAGCGCAAGCACCTCTTGCGCCAGTTTCTCGCGATCCGCAGCCTCGCGCATCACTGTTTGCGTAACCGTGGCGCAAAGCCCCGCATCGCGCAAGAGTGCGGCATCGGCGGCATCAGTCTCGTCGATGACGAGGTGATCGAGCAGTTCGCCATAATGCGCCGCCAGTGCCGGATTGGAGACCGGTTGGCCGAGTTCGGCCATCAGCTTCGCTAGCGGACCCTTGAGCGCTGTTCCGCCGACCAGCGGAGAAACGGCGATCACTGGGAGCCGTGCGATACGATCCCGTATCCCCGGCAGGGCAAGGATCGGATCGACGCTGAGCCAGGGATTGGAGGGACATATCACCACGGCGGCAAGATCGGGACGCGATAAGGCTTCGGCAAGGTCCGGCGACGGCTGCGCCTCAGCGGCGCCGGCAAAGCGGACCTCGCGGACTTCGGGGCGGCATTGTTCGCGCACAAAGTAATGCTGGAAGTCTAGCCAGCCCCCGTCGGTTTGCACCTGCGTTCGCACCGGATCGTCGCTCATCGGCACGACCCTGTGCGTGATGCCGAGTTGTGCGGTCAGCTTCGCGGTGACTTGTGAAAGTGTGTCGCCCGCGCGCAAATGCATGGCGCGGGTGAGATGCAGGCCCAGGTCGCGATCACCCAGGTTGAACCAGTCCGGCCCACCGAGCCGCGACAGCATCCCCATCGCCTGCCAGGTCTCATCGGCCACCCCCCAGCCGCGCACGGTGTCGTTCAACCCCGCCAGCGCATAGGTCACGGAATCGAGGTCCGGGCATATGGTCAGGCCCAGATGTTCGAAATCGTCACCGGTGTTGACGGCTATCGTCAACTGCTCGGGTGGCAGCACTGCGCACAGACCCGCAGCGAGCTTGGCGCCGCCAACCCCTCCAGAGAGCGCGAGAATATGCCCAGTCACCGAAACATGTCCTCGGCAACGGGCCGGATACCTGAGGACGCTCCGACTCCATGCTCTTTCGTGACCCAGCGCCCTGCCCCGCGCACCAGGGCAACCGGTGTGCCTTCATCACCCTCACCCATGGCGAGCGCGGCCATCGTAGCAATGGAATCGGCAATGGCGATGACAGTCGCCTGCAAGGTCCGACCGAACAGGTCCTTGCCCGTGCCGCGCCGGTCTTCCAGCACCTGCAACCCGGCGCAGCCGATCGCGGCACCGGTGGTGCCGATCCGCCAGGCCCGACCCATCGAATCGGCAATGACAACTGCCGGGGCAACTCCAGTGATGCTCTCCAGTTCCTCGCGGATCGCTCGCGCGCTGGCGTCTGGATCGAGTGGCCAGAGCAGCACGGTTTCCTCGCCGGGTTCGGCAACGTTCGATGCATCGATCCCGGCGTTGGCCAGCACGTGCCCGGTGCGCTGGCGAGCGATGATCGCCGGCACGCTGACCCGAAGCAATTCGCTGCTTTCGTCGAGGATGAGTTGGACATGCGCGGGATCGCGCTGGGTCTCTGCAGCGATGCGCTGAGCCTCCCCGCCCACCGCGACGTCGGCAAACCGCACCAGCCGTCCCTCCGCCTTGGAAACGATTTTCTGCGCGACGACGATCACGTCGCTCGGCGCTAGCACGATGCCTGCGCGCTTCGCCGCTGCCGCGATCTCGCGCGCGACCGACATGCCCGGTTCGAACAGCGGTATTCCGGGCAGGGTACTTACAACGAGTTCTGACAAGAGAGTGCGACTTTCCAGAAACAGTTTGCGCGGCGGCAACCGGGCGCTAGGGGCAAACCAAGCATTCACGCAACCAGAAAGGCAAGCAATGGCATCGATAGCGGTAATCGGCGGCACCGGAGACCTTGGCAAGGGCATCGTGCGCCGTCTCGCCAAGGCAGGCCACGATGTCACGATTGGCTCGCGCGCTGCCGAGAAAGCCAAGGCCGCCGCCGAGGAAATGGCCTTGCTCGGCCTCACGCTCGGCCACGCCGCCAACGAGGACGCAGCGGTGGGCAAGGATATCGTCATCGTCACCGTGCCCTACGAATCGCAGGCCAGCACGCTCAAACTGATCAAGGACAAGGTGGGCAACGCCGTGGTTGTCGACACAACCGTTCCGCTGATGCCGCCCAAGGTGATGCGTGTGCAACTGCCCGCCGTTGGCTGCGCCGCGCTTGAAGCAAAGGCGATCCTTGGCGAGAACGTGCGCCTCGTCACGGCGTTTCACAACGTCTCGGGCCACCTGCTCGACAGCGACCACAAGATCGACTGCGACGTGCTGGTGTTCGGCGACGATGTCGAGGCGCGCAAGGCGGTGATCGAGCTGTGCCCCGGCATGGGCCTGCGCGGCCTTTCGGGCGGATCGCTCAACAATTCGGCCGCTGCGGAGGCGCTGACCTCGATCCTGATCTACATGAACAAGACTTACAAGGGCGACGGCGCTGGCATCCGCTTCACCAACCTGGCGGAGGCTCCGGCCATACCTTGAGTTGCTGGGTAGTCATCCCGATCAAGGCAAGCGGTGCGGCCAAGAGCCGCCTTGCGACGGCGCTGGAGCCCGATGCGCGCCAGGGGCTGGTCAAGGCCATGCTCGAACACGTCGTCGCCGCCGCGCACGGTGCTGACGCAGTATCGCGCGTGCTGCTCGTCGGGCCGTCCCGTCTGGGCCTGCCCGAAGCGCTCCCCTTGCTTGCCGATCCGGGCAA
>JAURNJ010000069.1 GCA_030830245.1 Novosphingobium sp.
AGCGCTTCTACGGCTGGCTCGGGGGTGAGACGAACTCGTACTACCCGGACCTGGTGCACGACAACCACCCGGTGGAGCCTCCGGCCCGGCCCGAGGACGGCTACCACCTGGCCGACGACATGGCCGACAAGGCCGTCGAGTTCATCCGTGATGCCAAGGTCATCGACCCCGACAAGCCGTTCTTCATGTACCTCGCCCCCCAGGCCGGGCATGCACCGCACCTCGTGCCGCTCGAGTGGGCCGATCGCTACAAAGGCAGGTTCGACAGTGGATGGGACAAGCTTCGCGAAGAGATTTTCAGGCGTCAGAAGCAGGCAGGCGTCATACCGCGCAACGCTCGGCTCACGCCCCGCGAGACAGGCATGCCGGCGTGGAACTCGCTGACGACCGGTCAAAGGCGTTTCGCGGCGCGTTCCATGGAGGTCTATGCGGCGTTTCTCGAGCATGTGGACACGCAGGTCGGAAAACTTGTCGAAGCGGTCGACAGGTCCGGCGAGAAGGGCAACACTCTGATCTTCTATGTCTTCGGCGACAATGGCGGCAGTGCGGAAGGCGGCCTGCTCGGCTCCGTGAACTATTTTTCCGAAGCGCACGGTGCCCCGGAGTCGGACGAATACCGCGCCAAGCACGTCGAGGCTTTCGGCAGCCAGCAAGGCAACAACCACTATGCCGCTGGCTGGGCCTGGGCCATGAACACCCCGTTTCGCTGGACCAAGGCGGTGCCATCGCATCTTGGTGCGACGCGCAATGCCCTGGTGGTGCGCTGGCCCGATCGGGTTGCCGGGGCCGGAACGCTGCGGCACCAGTTCGGGCACGTTAACGACATTGCCCCGACGATCCTGCAAGCGGCGGGGATAACCCTTCCGGAACAGGTCAACGGCATCAGGCAAAAGCCGTTCGATGGCAGTTCCATGCTTGAATCCATCACCACCACCAAGGCGCCCGAATATCACCGGACGCAGTATTTCGAGGTGTTCGGCCATCGCTCGATCTATCACGAGGGATGGATGGCCTCGGCATTCCATGCGCGATTGCCTTGGAAGATGCGGATGACTTCGGACAGGTCGTTCGACGCCGACACCTGGGAACTGTTCGATCTTTCGACCGACGCGACGCAAGCGGTCGACCTGTCGGCGCGCTATCCCGCGAAGCTCACTGAGCTGAAGGCACTGTTCGACAAGGAGGCCGAGCGCAACCATGTATTGCCGCTGGCGAACTATTCCTATGCCGAAGGTCGCAAGCTGCCCAGTCTAGCCAATGGCCGGACCAGCATCACCTACCACGAAGGCGCCCTGGGCATTCCGGAAACATCGCTGCCGAGCACCTTCAACCGCTCGTGGCAGGTCGCGGCCAGTATCGATGCGAAGCAGGGCGCGAATGGCGTGATCGCCGCCGTGGGCGGGGAAAGCGCAGGCTGGTCGCTCTATCTCGATGCCCAGGGCGCGCCAAACTTCGCTTACCGAAGGGTGTCGGGTGATCTGCTTGTGCTGCGATCCGATCGACCGCTGCCAGCGGGCAAGAACGACGTCACGGTGAATTTCGACTATGAGGGGCCCGGTGCTGGCGGCGCGGCAAAAGTAAGCCTCGCGGTGAATGGCAGCGTCGCGGACGAGGGCCGGGTGCAAAGCAGTGCTCCCACGCTCTACACGATAGACGAGACCTTCGACGTGGGAATAGACCGGGGTTCTCCGGTAGCGACCTACCCGGAAAGCGCAGGCATCGGCTTTGCCTTTACCGGCGGGTCTATCGGAGGAGTTACGATCACTGCGAAGTGATTGTGCATGCCGGAGGGACAAGTCATGCGGTTCGATGCAGGTGATGGCGCAGTTGCAGTCGATATGGATGCGGGGGTGGCGCATGTCAGGCTCGATCGTCCGGCGAAGCTCAACGCGCTTTCACCGGCGATGTTCGATGCGATCCAGGCAGCCATCGAGCACCTCGCGGGTCTCGCCGATCTGCGCTGTGCCGTGCTCTCGGGGGAAGGGCGCAGCTTCAGCGCCGGGATCGACCTCGCCGCAGTCGCGGGCGGCGAAATCGCACCGCTCGGTCCGCGCACCCATGGCGACGCCAATGCCATGCAGTTCTGCGCGACGGGGTGGCGCAGCCTGCCGGTGCCGGTGATCGCGGCCATACGCGGACACTGCTTTGGCGCGGGATTGCAGATCGCGCTCGGGGCGGACATCCGCATCGCTGCGCCCGATGCGCGGTTATCGGTGATGGAAATGAAGCACGGACTGGTGCCAGACCTTGGCGGCTTCGTGCTGGCGCGCGGGCTGGTGCGCGCCGATCACTGGCGCGAGCTGGTCTACACAGCGCGCGAGGTGAACGGCGAGGAAGCGCAGGAACTGGGGCTGCTCACGCGGGTGGCGAGCGATCCCCTGGCCGAGGCCATGATCCTGGCCAAGGACATCCCTGGCAAGTCACCGCAGGCCATCCGCGCCGCCAAGCGGCTCGCCAATGCCATGGAAGATGGCGATGCGGCGAGCCTGCTGCAGGCGGAATCGGACGAGCAGCAGGTTCTGGTCGACGCCCTGCTGGCAGCGATGAGGAAGGGCTAGAGCGAAAGGCCGCCGTCGATGGCGATGATCTGCCCGGTCAGGTAGCTGGCTTCGTTCGAGGCGAGGAAGGCGAACAGGTTGCCCGCGTCTTCCGGCGTTCCGTTTCGCTGGATCTTCGTCATGTCGACGATCTCGCGCATCAGCACCAGCATGCGGCCAAGCTGGTCTTCGGGCTCCACATCGGGCTTGGGCGGAATCTGGCTGAAATCCTGGTTGCCTGGCTGGATCCAGCCAATGCCGACGGCATTACAGCGGATGTTGTTCGGCCCCTCTTCGGCCGCGACATAGCGAACCATCGCCTCGACTGACCCCTTCGACAGCGGCGAGATGCCATCATAGACGAGGATCCGGCGGTTGGCGAAGGTGGAGCAGGTAGTGATCGAGCCGCCGCCATTGGCGCGCAGCAGCGGGGTGACTGCGTGGAACAGGCGGAAATAGCCCATCGCGTCTTCGTTGACGAAGCGCACCGCCTCCTCGACCGGAAAATCCATCAGCTTCTCGAAGCTGACCATCGGCCCCGCGCCAATCGCCAGGCCGTGAATGCCGCCACATTCGGCGATGACCCGGTCCATCGCGGCCTGGATCGAACCGGTATCGCCCATGTTCATCGTCTGCGCCCAGACCTTTGCGCCTTCGTCGCGCAATTCCTGTTCAAAGGCTTCGGCCTTCTCCTTGTTACCGCGATAGGTGAAGACCAGTGGCACGCCTGCCTTGGCGAGGGCGCGGACAATCCCGCCACCGACGCTGCCGGTGCCACCGGTCACGAGCATTCCACCTTCAGGGTAGGTAAGTGTCAGGGCCATTCTCGTCCTCTCTGTGTTTTACAACCTTAAAGACCGTCCATTGCCTTGCTGACCAGAACGTTCACCGAAACCCGGCGGTTCTGCGACTTGCCATAGGCTGTGCGATTGTCCGCCAGTGGATCGGCTTCGGCCATGCCGGCGGGAGTGAGCATGCGATAGGGCTTCCAGCCGCAGGCCTGCTGGAGGTAGTTGACCACCCGGCTGGCGCGCTTCTCGCTGAGTGCCTGATTGACTTCCTCGCTGCCGGTTGAATCGGTGTATCCCAGAACCAGCATCACCGCGTTATCCATCGCGCTCGCTTCGGCTGCTGTTGCGCAAAGATCGCTCTTGGCCCGCGCCGACAGCACCGTCTTGCCGACCTCGAAATAGACATTGGTCGTGCGCTTGATGTTATACTTGTCGATGTCGCCCATGCGCGCGCGAAGCGCCTCTGTCGCCGCGGCCTGATCGGCAAAACCCTGGGCGGTGCCGTTGTGGATCATTGTCGCAATCTTGAGGTCCTTCTTCTTGTAGCGAACCTCGCTCGCCACGAGCCCGTTGCCCCAGCGAACGGTTTTCACACTGACGGGAAGGCCGTTGATCAGCACCTTCCGAGCGACTTCGGCGCGATTGCCGTCGAACAGGCCCTTGGTGCCCTTGATCTGGGTTCCCTCGCTGACATGCATGACGGTGCTGGTGCCATCGCTGGCCGAAACGCGCATCTTGTCGTCGTTGCGGGCCGAAATGATGCCTTCAACCACAGGACCGGTGGGCATGCCGGCAAGGTCGGCCGGGGGCGCACCATAGACGGTGGTCATAACCTCGCCGTAACCGGCAGCCTGGCCCTGGGCCATGGCAGCGTGCGGCGAAACCAGTGCAGTGATTGCTGCCAGAGGCACCAGAACGGCCAGCCGCTGCGAATTGAATTGCATTGCTAAAAACCTCCCAAAGCCATCGGGTGCTAAACGTCCAGATTGGCGACGTTCAACGCATTTTGCTGGATGAAATCGCGACGCGGCTCGACCACGTCGCCCATCAGGCGCGTAAAGATCTCGTCGGTGACGTCGGCATCCTCGACCTTGACCTGAAGCAGCGCCCGATTGTCGGGATCGAGCGTGGTTTCCCACAATTGCTCGGCGTTCATCTCGCCAAGGCCCTTGTAGCGCTGCACCGAAAGGCCCTTGCGGCCCGCGGCCATCACCGCGTCGAGAAGCTCGGTCGGACGGGTGATCGTCACGCCAACTGTTGCGCTGCGGGCGGATTCCGCCTCGTCGCCATCCTCATCTTCAGGGGCAGCCGGTTCGGGCTCGTTAGTCGCCTTGACGAACTGCGCTGGCGAGCTGAACACATCGACGAACTCGCTCACCAGCCGGTGCAGCTTGCGCGCCTCGGCGCTGCCGAGGAAGCGCTCCTCGATCTCGTGGACATCCTCGATGCCGCGCCACATCCGCTTAATAAGCGCATCGCCATCGTCGCGAATCTGCACGCTCCAGACTGCGTCGGGATCGTTCATGTTAAGCCGCCGCACGGCTTCCTCGAGCGCGGCAAGGCGGGCCGCTTCGGAGAGCGTCGGGTCCAGCGCGCCGGCAATCGCCATGTGCTCGATCACCGATGGATCGTATTTGCGCGGCACGAAGCCCATCACGCTTCGCACCTGCAATGCATGGTCGACGATGCTGCGCAATTCGCCTTCGCCGCGCGAGCCGCCAACTGTTTCCAGCATGCGGCCGGTCAGCCCGGCATCGACAAGATAGCGGTCGAGCGCACCCTGATCCTTCAGGTAGACCTCGCTGCGGCCCTTGGCGACCTTGTAGAGCGGCGGCTGGGCGATGAACAGGTGCCCGGCGCGGATGATCTCGGGCATCTGGCGGTGGAAGAAAGTGAGCAACAGGGTGCGGATGTGGGCGCCATCGACGTCGGCGTCGGTCATGATCACGATCTTGTGATAGCGCAGCTTGTCCAGCGTGAAGTCGTCGCGAATGCCGGTGCCCATCGCCTGGATCAGGGTGCCCACTTCCTTTGAGCTGATGATCCGGTCGAAGCGCGCGCGCTCGACGTTCAGGATCTTACCCTTGAGCGGCAGGATCGCCTGGGTCTTGCGGTCACGGCCCTGCTTGGCCGAGCCGCCCGCGGAATCGCCCTCGACGAGGAACAGCTCGCACAGGCTGGGATCGCGTTCCTGGCAATCGGCCAGCTTGCCGGGTAGCGAGGCGATGTCCATCGCGCCCTTGCGCCGGGTCAGTTCGCGGGCCTTGCGCGCTGCCTCGCGGGCGGCGGCGGCATCGATGATCTTCTGGATCACCGCCTTCGCGTAAGCCGGGTTTTCCTCCAGCCACTCGCTCATCTTGTCGCCCATCAGGCTTTCCAGTGGCTGGCGCACCTCTGAAGAAACGAGCTTGTCCTTGGTCTGGCTGGAGAATTTCGGATCGGGCAGCTTGACCGAAACGATCGCGGTAAGCCCCTCGCGCATGTCCTCGCCCGAGAGCGAGACCTTTTCCTTTTTCAGGATGCCCGATTTTTCTGCGTAATTGTTGATCGTTCGGGTCAGCGCGGCGCGAAATGCGGCAAGATGCGTGCCGCCGTCGCGCTGCGGGATGTTGTTGGTGAAGGTGAGGACGTTTTCGTAGTAACTGTCGTTCCATTCGAGCGCGACCTCGATGCCGATGCCGTCGCGGTCCGCCGAAATGGCGATGGGGTCGGGCAACAGCGCCTGCTTGTTGCGGTCGAGATAGGTGACGAAAGCGGCGATGCCGCCCTTGTAGAACAGATCGTGTTCGGCGATGTCCTCGTGCCGCCGGTCCCGCAGCAGGATACGCACGCCGGAATTGAGGAAGGCCAGTTCGCGGTAGCGGTGCTCAAGCTTTTCGAAATCGAACTCGATAACGTTCTTGAAGGTTTCCTCGCTGGCCTTGAAGGTGACGCGGGTGCCTTTCTTCCCAGCGGGCGCATCGCCCTTGACCACGAGCGGGGCGACCGCGTCGCCATGCTCGAAGCGCATCCAGTGCTCCTTGCCGTCACGCCAGACCGTCAGCTCCAGCCATTCGGACAGGGCATTGACCACCGAGACGCCGACGCCGTGAAGGCCGCCCGACACCTTGTAGGCGTTGTCCTCGCTGGTGTTTTCGAACTTTCCGCCCGCGTGAAGCTGGGTCATGATGACTTCGGCGGCGGAAACGCCTTCCCCGGCGTGGATGTCGGTAGGGATGCCGCGCCCGTTGTCCTCGACCGAAACCGATCCGTCTGGGTTCAGCTCGATAAGGACGAGATCGCAGTGCCCGGCCAGCGCCTCGTCGATGGCGTTGTCGGAAACCTCGAACACCATGTGATGCAGGCCGGAGCCATCATCGGTATCGCCGATGTACATTCCGGGGCGCTTGCGCACGGCATCGAGCCCCTTGAGCACCTTGATCGAGTCTGCGCCATATTCGTTGGCGTTGGGCGCGCTCGCGCCGTTTTCGCTTGTCATGGGCGATTATATAGGGATTTGGCGGCGTTTGCCCAAGCGAAAGCCAGCCGCTGTGCCCGCTTTTCCACATTTCGTGCCGGGCGCTGCATCAGGTCCGGCGGCAAGGCCGGGCGCTCTGGCCCGGCCAGGCACTGCCGTTCAGACCAGCGTGGCGGTCCAGGCCAGGCCGCTGAGGACGAAAGCGACGACAACGCCAACTACGTTCTGTGCAAAATTGGTCATGGTTCAAACTCCTGTGTTCGTTTGGCGGCGATGGCCGGTGCGAATCGCACCTTAGCCGCCAGTCGTTAATAACTAACTAAGCTTAGCAAGTAGATATTGCAAGTGCTAAATTGCGAAGCCCGTGATTTGTTCGCGTCTGCGTCAGCAAAGCCTGCATTTTGAGCCGGTCCGCCAACGAAGGTGCCTTATGGCGCGCGATATCGTGATGATTGCTTAATGCTGCAAATGCGAATAAGTCGACGAGAGTTGCGGTAAACGCAACGTGAAATCGCCCTGTCTGGATTTTGCCGCACGGCGGGACTAACCCCTGCCGCCATGAACCAATCCCAGCACCCCGATTCCATCCTCATCGTCGATTTTGGCAGCCAGGTGACGCAACTCATCGCCCGCCGCGTGCGCGAGGCGGGGGTCTATTGCGAGATCGCGCCCTTCACGCTCGCCGAAGCGGCATTCGAACGGATGAAGCCCAGGGGGATCATCCTTTCCGGCTCGCCCGCCTCGGTCTGCGATGAAGGCAGCCCGCGGGCGCCGCAGGTGCTGTTCGAAAGCGGCGTGCCGATCCTGGGCATCTGTTACGGCCAGCAGGTGATGAGCCACCAGCTTGGCGGCGAGGTTCGCCCCGGCCACGAAACGGGCGAGGGTGGAGAGTTTGGCCGCGCCTTTCTCACGGTCACGAAGGATTGCGCCCTGTTCGACGGGCTTTGGCAGGTGGGCGAGCGCCACCAGGTGTGGATGAGCCACGGCGACAAAGTGACAAGGTTCGCGCCGGGCTTCGAAATCGTCGCCACCTCTGACGGAGCGCCCTTCGCCGTCATCGCCGACGAGGCGCGGCGATATTATGGCACCCAGTTCCATCCCGAGGTGGTCCATACTCCGGACGGTGCGAAGCTGCTGGCCAATTTCGTCCACAAGGTCTGCGGCCTCGCGGGTGACTGGACCATGGCCGCCTACCGCGAGACCAAGATCGCCGAAATTCGCGCGCAAGTCGGCCAGGGCCGCGTGATCTGCGGGCTTTCGGGCGGTGTCGATAGCTCGGTCGCCGCGATCCTCATCCACGAGGCGATCGGAGACCAGCTGACCTGCGTCTTTGTCGATCACGGACTGTTGCGGCTCAACGAGCGCGAGCAGGTTGAGAGCCTGTTTCGCGATCACTACAACATCCCGTTGGTGGTGGTCGACGCCGAGGCGCGTTTCATGGCGGGCCTCGCCGGCGTCACCGACCCGGAGAAGAAGCGCAAGTTCATCGGCGCGGAATTCATCGCCGTGTTCGAGGAAGAGGCGAACCGGATCGGCGGCGCGGATTTCCTCGCGCAGGGCACGCTTTATCCCGACGTGATCGAGAGCGTCTCGTTTACCGGCGGACCATCGGTCACGATCAAGAGCCACCACAATGTCGGCGGCCTGCCCGAGCGGATGAACATGAAGCTGGTCGAGCCGCTGCGCGAACTGTTCAAGGACGAGGTGCGCGCGCTGGGCCGCGAACTTGGCCTCAACGAGCTGTTCGTCGGCCGGCACCCGTTCCCCGGCCCCGGCCTTGCCATCCGCATTCCCGGAGAGGTCACAAAGGAGCGCTGCGACGTTCTGCGCAAGGCGGACGCGATCTATCTCGAAGAGATCCGTAATGCCGGTCTCTACGATGCGATCTGGCAGGCTTTCGCCGTGCTGCTCCCGGTCAAGACCGTGGGCGTGATGGGTGACGGGCGGACCTATGACAATGTCTGCGCGCTTCGCGCCGTGACTTCGACCGATGGCATGACGGCGGACATCTATCCATTCGACGCCGGCTTCCTGAGCGGCTGCGCGACCCGCATCGTCAACGAGGTGAAGGGCATCAACCGCGTGGTCTATGACTATACGTCGAAGCCGCCGGGAACGATCGAGTGGGAATAGGAACGCTCAAGTAAGCTATTGATTTGTATTGACATTCAATATACAAAGTCGCTACAAACTTTTTGCTAAGTGCTTGATTTGGCTTCTCACGGCTGCTACTCATACAAACT
>JAURNJ010000070.1 GCA_030830245.1 Novosphingobium sp.
CGGTGCCATAGGGCGGGTCCATAAGCAGCAGGTCGACCGGTTCCTTCGCCGGACCCAACGTCAGTACCGATCCCGCGCGCACGTCGCACTGGGCCTGGGCTCTAAGGTTGGCGATGTTGGCGCGCAGTGCCCGCAAGGCGGCAGAGTCCTGCTCGACGAAAGTGGCCTTTGCCGCACCGCGCGACAGCGCCTCCAGCCCGAGCGCGCCAGAGCCGGCGAAAAGGTCCGCCACGCACAACCCATCGAACGAGCCGAGGCGGCTTGCCAGCATCGAGAACAGCGTCTCTCGCGTGCGATCGGCGGTCGGGCGGGTGGTGTCGCCTTTGGGTGCAGCGAGCGGCCGGCTGCGCCATTGCCCGGAAATGATCCTCACCGCTTGGGGCCTCGACCTCTGGGAGTAGGTGAGCGCGATTCCTGCGATCGCTGGTGGCCGCCCCTCGGGCGCGGCGGCTTGCCGCCCCCAGGGCTTGGCGCTGGACGACTGCCACTTCTGCCGGTGGGTGTCGATTTGAGGGCCGCGGTGAACCGCTCCAGCTCCTTGCCGACGATCTCCACCGCCGCGCCACGCGGCAGGTTGCCAAGCGCCAGCGCCCCATAGCCGATGCGGATGAGTCGGCTGACCTCAAGCCCCAGATGTTCAAGCACGCGGCGCACTTCGCGGTTCTTACCTTCGGTGATGGTCATCACGATCCACTGGTTGCGCCCGGTGCGACGCTCCAGATTGGCATCGATACTGCCGTAGCGCATTCCATCGATAGTGACGCCCTCGATCAGTTCTTCGAGCTGCGCCTGGCTGACATCGCCATAGGCGCGGGCGCGATAGGTGCGAGGAATGTTGGACGAGGGCAGCTCGAGCTGCCGCTTCAGCCCGCCATCGTTGGTCAGAAGCAGCAGGCCTTCGGTATTGAGGTCGAGCCGGCCCACCGGCATCAGACGCGGCGTTCCAGCGGGCAGGGCATTGCGCAGCGCGGTGTAGATCGTGGGACGTCCAGCCGGATCGCGTTCGGCGGTTATCAGCCCCTGCGGTTTGTGAAAGGCGAACAGCCGCGTCGGCTCGGGCGCGGCGACAGGGTTGCCGTCAACCGTGACCCCGTTCAGGTTTTGGAGGATTGTCGCGGGGGTGGAGACCACTTTCTCGCCGATCTTCACCCGGCCTTCGGCAATCATCCGCTCCGCTTCGCGACGACTGGCGATTCCGGCGCGCGCCAGCAATTTGGCGATGCGTTCGCCTTCGGGTCGTTCGGTTTCAGACATTGCCGCGCCTTTAGAGCATCGCAGCTACCAGTGGAAGGTCGCCTATTGTTCCGGCGCATTGGGGTGCGCATCGCGGCGCGGATCGGCATCGCGGTCATCATTGAAGACGCGCCAGCCGGTAACGTCGCGGATCATGGGTAGACTGCATCGCTCGCAATTGGTGCGATGGTGCAGGCTGTCGAACCACACCCGGTTGCGGTTGATCTTGTGCTCAAGGAAACGGCAGAAAATCGGCGGCATGCAAGACGTTCCGTTCGGTTGGCGTCAAGCATCCTCTCAATCCGGCATGTTACCAGCTGATTGCGGTCCGACAAGTGGCAAGCGCGACAGTTCGTTGCGGGAACCGGGGAAATCGCGATGATAGATGCTAGGCAAGGCAGGATTTCTCGCTAGCGTCTGCGCCCGATGGTCGGGAAGGGAATCGCACGATGAATGAGGCAGCCGGGCGCAGCCTGTGGGATTCGGTAAGGCCCTATCTCGAAAGGGAGTCGCTGGCCGCTTTCTTTGTCGGCATTTCCTCGGGTTTCCCCTTTGCGATGATCGGCGCGACGCTGACCACCCGGCTGGCACAGGACGGTATCGACAAGAAGACTGTCACTGCCTTCACGCTGGCCTTCCTGGTCTACAACCTCAAGTTTCTCTGGGCCTGGGTCGTCGATGGGGTCCGCTTGCCGGTGATCGGTCGCCTCGGGCAGCGGGTGTCGTGGATGTTGCTGGCGGGCACGCTGGTGATCGCAGCGGTCATCAACCTCGCAATGGTCGATCCCCAGGCGGACATCGCCTGGACAGCGACCTGTGCGATCCTCGTCGGCCTTGCCGGGGCGACTTTCGACATTGTGATTGACGCCTACCGGATCGAGACGCTCAAGCCCTACCAGCTCGGCACCGGCTCGGGCATGTCGCAATATGGCTGGCGCATTGGTTCGGCCGGGGCGGGCGCGCTAGCCCTGATCGTGGCGGCCCGCTCGGGCTGGTCTGCGGCCTACATGGCATGCGCCCTGTTCGCTTTGCCAGCGATGATCACGGCCTTGTGGCTGGGCGAGCCCTCGCGCCACCGCGAGGCCAGTGAGCGCAAGGGAATTGGCGAAATGTGGAGGTCGATCTCCGGGCCTTTTGCCGAGTTCTTCCAGCGGCAGGGCGCTCTGATGGTGCTGCTGTTCATCCTCGTTCACAAGATCGGCGACACGCTTGCCAACCTGACGTTCCGGCTGCTGTTCGACGACCTTGGCTTTTCCAACGACGAGATCGCTGCGTGGGACGTTGGCGTCGGCTTCTGGGCCTATCTTGTCGGTATCTTCATCGGCGGAGTGATCTATGCCCGGCTTGGGCTCAAGCGGTCTGTCCTGCTGGCGCTGGTGCTGATGGGCATATCGAATTTCAGCTTTGCCCTGCTGGCAATGGCGGGCCATTCGAACCTCGGAATGGCCCTCGCCATCGGTTTCGAGAACGCGGCCTCCGGGTTTGGCGGGGTCGTGGTCGTCGCCTATTTCTCGGCGCTGTGCGACCTGCGCTTCACGGCGGCGCAGTATGCCCTGATTTCGGCGGGCGCGAGCGTCGTCGGCCGATTCGTGACCGGCACGACGGCGGGCGGCCTGATCGAGCAGGTCGGCTATGTGAACTTTTACCTGCTGACGACCCTGCGCGCCTTGCCAGGCATTGTCCTGTTCTGGTGGATGAGCCGTTCGGGACTGGTCGATTCGTCGATGGGGACGGCGGGTGGCGGCAACGATGACGATGTTGAGACGCCGCACTGATCAGTCCGGCACATCGCCATTAATCCGCAGCACCTCGCCCGCGAGGTAGAGCGAGCCGCAGATCAGCACCGGCAATCCGTCGTCGGGCAGGGCGGATAGCGCAATGGCGACATCGGGAGTCGCAAGCGCACTCGGGCCGAAAGCTTGCGCCTCGTGATGCTCGTGGCCGGGCACCGGCACTGCCTGAAGGCTGGCGACGCGCTCGCCGAGCGGCGCGGTTATCGCGTGCGGATCCTTGTTGGCCAGCATCCCCACGATCAGGTGCAGCCGCTTGTCTGCGAAATGCCGGGCGATGGCCGCGCCCGCGTCGGGATTGTGCCCGCCATCGAGCCAGATCTCGCGTCCGGGTGCCAAGGTAGTGAGCGGACCCTCGCCGAGCAATTGCAGCCGCGCGGGCCAGCGGGCCACGACAATGCCTGCGACCATGGCTTCGAGAGTGATGTGCAGGTTGCTCTGGTGACGCAGCATGGCCACGGCGAGGGCCGCGTTGTCGGCCTGATGCGCACCCAATAGAGCAGGCACCGGCAGTGACAGGCTGCCGAAGCGGTCGCGGTATTCGATGGTCTCGCCAACCTTTGCGTGCCACTCGCGCCCATGCAGGATGTGCAGCGCGCCGCGCTCCTGCGCGATCCGGGCCACTTCCCGTTCAGCCTCGCCGGGGTAAGCCATGGTCACCAGCGGCACGCCGGGCTTGGCGATTCCGGCCTTTTCGAAGGCAATGCGGGCGAGGGGCGGCAGGTTCGGCACCCCATCCTCTGGCGCAAGCAGGAACCGCTCATGGTCGATGCCAAGCGTCGCAATGCCGCAGACAGCGGGCTTCACGATCACGTTGGTCGCATCGAGCCGTCCGCCAAGGCCGACCTCGATCACGCAGGCATCGGCGGGCGTGCGCGAGAAGGCGAGGAAGGCGGCGGCGATGGTCGTTTCGAAAAAGCTGACTTCGAGCCAATCGGCGGTATCGA
>JAURNJ010000071.1 GCA_030830245.1 Novosphingobium sp.
GGCGTACAAAAGGGCAATTCCACGAAGTGGAGTTGCCCGAACGCCGCAGACCTGACAATTCCGGCGAGTGGACAATCTCACCCATTCGCTGATCGGGGCCGTGCTAGGGCAGGCGGGGCTGAGGCGTCGCACCGGCCTTGCCATGCCCGCGCTCATAATCGCCGCCAATATCCCCGATATCGACGCGGGCTGCACGATCTACGGGATCGAATCGCTGGCGATGCGGCGCGGGATCACCCACGGGCCAATCGCCATGTTGGTGCTTCCGCTGGTGCTGGCGGGTGGACTGTTCTGGTTCGACCGCTGGCAGGCGCGGCGCGGCACGCGGCCGGAGGGTCGATTGCCGGTGCATTTCGGCTGGCTGTTTGCGCTTTGTCTGATCGGGTGCCTGACCCATCCCGCCTTCGACTGGCTGAACAATTACGGAATCCGACTGCTCGAACCGTTTTCCAGCCAGTGGTTCTACGGCGATACGCTGTTCATCGTCGATCCCTGGTTATGGGCTATCCTGGGTGGCGGCCTGTGGCTTTCGTTGCGACGGGAACGAGCAGGCAAATCTCACTGGCCAAGGGCTGCACAGGCCGCAATCGCGGCAGGTCTGGCTTACGTCGGCATGAACTACGCGATCGCCCGCCAGGCAGAAGCCTTTGCAGCAGGCGATGTGCCCTATGCCGAAACCAATGTCGCCGACGCTGTCCCTATCGTGTTCTGGCGGCGCGAGGTTCTTTGGCGCACCCACAGCGGCATTTACGGATCCATTCCCTGCACCGCGCTGGGATGCGATCGCTATCCGCTAGCAATGCGCAAGACCAATTTCGATCCCGTGCGTCTCGCCCGCCCGGCGGAAACCGATCCGGCGATGCGTGCCTTCCTGTTCTGGAGCCGCCTTCCGGTTGTGGTCAATCGGGGGGACGGCCCCTTGCTGATGGACCAGCGCTTCATGAGCCCGCGCGTCGGTGACCGGTTCAGCGTTCGACTGGCACCGCTGCCATGAGCACTCCACAAATCGTCTGGTTGCGGCGCGACCTGCGCCTCGCTGATCAACCCGCATTCCTTGCCGCGGCTCAGGCCGGGCCGGTGGTGCCTGTCTATGTGCTCGACGACGAAACCCCGAAGCACCGCAAGATGGGCGGGGCGTCGCGCTGGTGGCTGCACCATTCGCTCGCCAGTCTCGACGCAGACCTGCGCAACATGGGATCGCGCCTGATCCTGCGGCGCGGCAAATGCGAGGAGGTGCTTCCCGCGCTTGCTGCCGAATGCGGCGCGCGCTCGGTCCATGCCATGCACCATGTCGAACCATGGTGGCGCAATGCCGACCGGGCGGTCGGCAACACGCTCGACCTGACGCTTCATCACGGGCTCTATCTCGCGCCGTCCGGATCGGTGCTGAGCGGCGGGGGCACGCCGTTCAAGATCTACACGCCATTCTGGCGCGCGCTGTTGCAGCAGATGCCGCCGCCTCCGCCGCTTGGCGCGCCTCGGCTCACCGCCCCGCAGCAATGGCCCGAGAGCGACAAGCTAGAAGACTGGCAGCTTTTGCCCAGCCGACCCGACTGGGCGGGAGGCCTGCGCGCCGAATGGACGCCGGGCGAGGGCGGGGCAATCGATCGGTTGAATGATTTTGCCGGTCGCGCCGCGCAATACGAGGAGCGGCGCAACCTGCCGACCATCGAGGGCACGTCTCGGCTATCCCCGCATCTCCATTTCGGCGAGATTTCCCCGGCGCAGGTTTGGCATGGCGTGGCCGATGCCGCAGGCTCAGTCTCCAAATTCCTCTGCGAAGTTGGCTGGCGAGATTATGCCGCCAACATTGTCCACCAGTTTCCGGACTATGGCGCGCGCAGCTACAAGGCCGAATTCGATTCCTTCCCGTGGCGCGAGGGACTGCAGGCAGAGGCCGACTTCGCCGCCTGGGCCATGGGCCGCACCGGCTATCCCATCGTCGATGCGGGGATGCGCCAGCTCTGGGTTACCGGTTGGATGCACAACCGCGTGCGGATGATCGCCGCCAGTTTCCTCATCAAGCACCTGCTGATCGACTGGCGGCGCGGCGAGCAATGGTTCTGGGATACGCTGGTCGACGCCGACTATGCCCAGAACGCGGTCAACTGGCAGTGGTCCGCGGGCAGCGGGGTCGATGCCAACATGTTCGTGCGGATCATGGCGCCGCTTTCGCAATCGGATAAGTTCGATGCCGCAGGCTATATCCGTCAATGGGTACCCGAACTGGCTGACCTAGGCGATGGCGACATCCACGATCCCGAAGGCCTGCTGCGACCGGCTGATTATCCAGCGAAGATCGTTGGCCATCAGGAGGGCCGCGCGCGAGCCCTTGCCGCATATGAGGCAATGAAGGCATAATGCCCCGATGGCGGGGCGAGGAGAACAGCTGGTAGCCGAAGGCTGGCGCTGGGGCGCCGGGCCGGAATCGCTCGCGCGCATAGCGGCGGGCGGAGTCGCGCGCATCCTCGACCAAATCGACGCTCGGTTGGAAAGCGGATCGATCCGCGCAACCTTGCCGGATGGGTCGCAGCGGTTGCTTGGCGGCCGCCAACCCGGTTTCGAAGCGATTGTTCGCCTGAATAGCTACCGTTCGCTGCTGCGGCTGGCGACGGGCGGCTAGGTCGGGTGGTTTCAGGCATGGCAGGCACGCGAGTGGGAAAGCCCCGATCCGGTGCCGCTGTTCGCGCTATTCATGGCGAACGCGAGTGCGCTTGGCGATCTCGGGCGTGCGCATGGTCCCTGGCGCTGGGCGATGCGCTTTTTTCAGTTCCTCCACCGCAACACGCGTGCCGGATCGCTGCGCAACATCCATGCGCACTATGACCTCGGCAACGATTTCTATGCGTCATGGCTCGCTCCGACGATGTGTGCTACTCGAGTGCGCGGTTTGCTGCTGGCGACAGCCTCGAAGCGGCGCAGCGACGAAAGCTTGAAACCATCGCCCAACGGCTCGCGGGCGCGCGAGAGGTGCTCGAGATTGGTTGCGGCTGGGGCGCCCTTGCAAACCACCTTGCCGAGAACGGGGCGCAGGTCACAGCGATCAGCCTTTCCGACGAGCAACTGGCCTGGGCGCGCGAGCATCGCGGCAGCGCCGCAATCGAATTCAGGAAGCAGGACTATCGCGACACGCATGGCAGTTTCGACGGCATTGCCAGCGTCGAGATGGTGGAGGCAGTCGGCCGGGAATACTGGCCGGCGTTCTTCGACTGCATCGCCCGCAATCTTCGGCCCGGCGGTCGTGCCGCGATCCAGTACATCGCCATGCGCGAAGACCTGTTCGAAGCCTATGCCCGCAGTGCGGACTTCATCCAGGCCTGCATCTTCCCCGGCGGCCTGCTGGTCAGCGAGCGCGAGTTCGAACGGCTTTCGCGAGAGCGGGGGCTGGACTGGCAGGCCCGCGAGGGCTTCGCGCCAGACTATGCGGAGACCTTGCGCATGTGGCGCGAACGATTCGACCTCGCGGTCGCCGAAAAGCGCCTTCCGGAGGGATTCGACAGCACCTTTGTCGATCTGTGGCGCTATTATCTGATGTACTGCGAGGGCGGGTTGTAGGAGCCGTTGTCGCACCAGCGGTTGAGCACATTGTCGTGGATGATCGGGCTCAGAAGCTGCTCGAAAGCACAACCGACCTGGCCTTCTTCCCACCAGATTACCTGCGCCTGCATCGATTCGAGCCCAGGAATGGTCATCCAGACCACCGCGCCGGGATGCAGCCGGTTGATCGAGGTCGCCGAAAATCCGGAAAGCGAAAAATCGTTGATGACAGTCTGGAAACCCTTGCTTCCCGAAGGGCGCAGCGTAGCAGGTATCGAGACGCGGCTGCGCGGTGCACTGCGGTCTTCCTGCGCGGCGAGCGCGTAACGGCTTCCTTGCGAGTGAAGCGTCGACATTGAACATGCTCCGGGCCATGCGCGCAGCTCGCGCGCGGATGATGCCCGGATTATCCCTTAGGCTGGTTACCGACCGGTTCTTGCAGCTGGTTAACGGATTCGCGGTGCCCGCTGGCAAACTGTTCACCAAGTAGCGCAACGAGTCGTTCGGCAACGACCTTCGGATCCTTGACCGAAGCCGGGTCTTCGCCGGGGTATGCGCGCGCGCGCATAGCTGTGCGGGTTGCCCCCGGATTGACTATGGCGACGCGCAATTTGGCGATGTTCTTCGTCTCTTGCGCATAGCAATCGAGCAGGACTTCGAAGGCGGCCTTGGTCGCGCCGTAAGCTCCCCAGAAAGCGCGCGGGGTGCCGGAGACGGAACTTGTCAGGCCGATCACGCGGGCATCGCCGCTCTTCTTGAGCAGCGGCGTGAAATTGGCGAGTAGCGCTTGCGTGGCCAGCACGTTGACGGTCATCGCCTTGTTGAATGCGCCCTGGTCTATGTCAGTTACCGGGCCGAGCTGCGGCAGGAGCGCCGCATTGATGACCACAATGTCGAGCTTTCCCCAGCGCTGCGAGATAGCGGTCGCGAGCCGGGCGATACCGTCGGGCTCGGCAAGGTCGACCGGAGCGATAGTGGCCGTGCCGCGAGCCTGGTGTATCCGCTCCTCGATTTCCTCAAGCGCCTTTGCATCGCGGGCGGTCAGCACGACATGCGCGCCTGCTTCCGCCAGCGCGAGTGCAGTGGCTTCGCCGATGCCCCGGCTTGCGCCCGTGACGAGGGCGACTTGTCCGCTGAATGGTCCTTCGCTCACGCTACCCTGCTGGCCTTTTCATCGTCCAGCGGCAGGGTCAGCAGGTCGGAAGATTCGCGCTCGGCAAGGTCGGTAAGCGCGGTCGGATAGTCGCCGGTAAAGCAGGCGTCGCAGAACTGCGGGCAGGCAGGCGTGCGGCCCGGTTCACCCACGGCGCGATAGAGTCCATCGATCGAAAC
Source organism: Novosphingobium sp. (assembly GCA_030830245.1). Classification (GTDB taxonomy): domain Bacteria; phylum Pseudomonadota; class Alphaproteobacteria; order Sphingomonadales; family Sphingomonadaceae; genus Novosphingobium. Next base: position 4,870 of record JAURNJ010000071.1, read on the forward strand.
GAAGGCAAGGCTGTCTGCCTTGATGAATTCGCCCATGGCTTCGACATCCATGCGCGCGGCAAGCAGCTTGGACCGTTCGGGCGTATCGACGCCATAGAAGCAGCTGTGATCGGTCGGCGGGCTGGCGATGCGCATGTGCACTTCGGCAGCTCCCGCTTCGCGCATCATCTCGACGATCTTGAGGCTGGTGGTGCCGCGCACGATCGAATCGTCGATGAGGACGATGCGCTTGCCTTCGACGATGGCGCGGTTCGCGTTGTGCTTGCGCTTCACATCGGCGTTGCGGGCACCGTCAGATGGCTGGATGAAAGTCCGCCCGACATAGTGCGAACGGATGATGCCAAGCTCGAAGGGAATGCCCGATTCCTGCGCGAAGCCGATGGCGGCGGGAACGCCGCTGTCGGGCACCGGCACGACAAGATCGGCCTCTACCGGCGCTTCGCGGGCCAGTTCCACCCCGATCTGCTTGCGCACGTCGTAAACCGACTTGCCGCCCATCACCGAATCCGGGCGGCTGAAATAGACGTGTTCGAAGATGCAGGGGCGCGCGGCTTGCTTGCCGAACGGGCGATGGCTGGTGGCGCGGCCATCCTGGCGCACCTCGACGATCTCGCCCGGTTCGATTTCGCGGACGAATTCGGCCCCGACCACGTCGAGCGCAACGCTCTCGCTGGCAAAGACCGTCGCATTCCCGATTCTGCCCATCACCAGCGGACGGATGCCGAGCGGATCGCGGCAGGCGATCATCCGCTTGGTGGTCATGCAGATCAGCGAATAGGCGCCTTCGACCATGCGCAGGGCATCGACGAAGCGATCCAGCAGGGTTGGATAGCGGCTGGTCGCGATCAGGTGGACGATCACTTCCGTATCGGAGGTGGACTGAAAGATGGCACCTTTGTTCACCAGTTCGCGCTTAAGCGCCATGGCATTGGAAATGTTGCCGTTATGAGCGACGGTAAAGCCGCCGCGTGCCAGGTCTGCGTGGAGCGGCTGAACGTTGCGCAGGCCCTGACCGCCGGTGGTGGAATAGCGCACGTGGCCTGAAGCCATTTCGCCGGGCAGTTCGGACAGGATTGTGCTGTCGAAAAAGACCTGCGCGACATGGCCGAGCCCGCGTCGGGCGAAGAATTCCTGCCCGTCAAAGCTGACGATACCGACTGCCTCCTGCCCACGGTGCTGGAGGGCATGAAGGCCCAGTGCGGTCGTCGCGGCGGCATCCTTGCCGCCGATCACACCGAATATGCCGCATTCCTCCCGCAGCTTGTCGCCGTCTGCGTCGA